>CAZAXJ010000060.1:0-756 GCA_964489075.1 uncultured Candidatus Saccharibacteria bacterium | reverse complement strand
TGGTATTACCAGAACAAATCCATCGATATATTTACCCATGTAATCTACCCTCTTATTAAAAAGTTGTATCCTTTATAATTCTAGCACTTAAGCCAAAACAAAAAGGGCTCCGAAGCGCCCGATAATTCCCATTTGGTGTGTATATTGCTAGGAAGTTAAAAACTTACTCCTTAGAAATTGTTAATATGTATCTATGAACTCCAAGTCAGTGAACATATGTATCTATTGTGGGTCTAAGGACAATCTAACTAACGAACATATCGTGCCGAAGTCGTTTGGCGGCAACCTAACATTGCTTAATGCAAGTTGCGAGAACTGCGCACGTATTACATCGCGCTTTGAAACTTTCTTGTTCAAGAGGCCATCTTCTGGAGACCCAGGCATGTTATACGACTTGCGCGTAGTGCTAGGCATGCCTTCACGCAGAGGCTCAACTAAAAATGTAAAACTAAGACAGCTAAAGGAGAGTTCACTCACTGGGCAGATAGTTGAAGAAATGGTCAAACCAGACGACTACGTTGGAGTTGTTATGCTCCCGATATTTAACGAACCCGACCATGTTACTGGCGCATCTCATCCACATGGACTTGAAATAGAAGGGATTGAGTGGATGACCTATGTCTCAAACACCAATAAGGCTCAGAGGGGATATCGTTACGGTTCTAGGTTTAGAAGTCGTGAAGGTGATTTTCCGAGATTACTTGCAAAGATAGCATATTGCGCTGCCGTTATTTACCTAGGGTACGAGGCGGTAAA
>CAZAXJ010000059.1:3707-4675 GCA_964489075.1 uncultured Candidatus Saccharibacteria bacterium | reverse complement strand
TCAGGAGGTGTTATCCCGACAGAGAAAGATGACGTACATAAATGCGATGATATTAAGCCGAGTATAAGTATTGATGTTGATAATAAAGGTTCTGGCAAATATACGATAACAGCCGATGTAACTCAAGGCACATTCCCACTTAAAACTATAAACTTTATGGTTGATGGGCAAATAATACCCGGAGGATCATTCGATGCCATTCCAGGTCAATCAGAATACGAAGTGGAGTACCAGGCAACCAGCAGTGGTGCAAAAGTGGTTGAGGTTAAAGTTATAGATCAGGGACTATACGAAGCTTCTGAAACTGACACGCGAAACTTTACCATCAGTTCTAAAGGTACTAGTAATACATTTGTAGCAGCACTTAGCGGTTCATCATTCAGCAATAACAACAACAAAAATAAAAACAGGCGTTAGCTAACGGTTTTGCTTGTCAATAGCATCCAGAAGTTTCGCTTCTGAAGATAGTTTGCTACGAGGTTGTTTTTGGCGGTAGTTCAAACGTCGTGACTCATTTTGTTTTACCACACGCTTTGTGCTCTGAGGCTTTGTGTCTGACCTATCACTGCTAGTGTTCGGTTGTTGGGGTTTTGGGGCACTCACTTTCTGGGCAAAAATCATTTTACCAGCAACTGTTTGGTGCGTACGCGTAACTTTAACCGATACGCTCGAACCGATATCTTTTCGTGCATTATCAACAACAATCATAGTGCCGTCTTCTAAATATCCTACACCTTGATCACGATTCGAACCTGCTTGAATAATTTTTATATCGAAAGCTTCTCCCGGTAAAGCCACCGGCCGTAGCGAGTGTGAAAGTTCATTGATATTTAAAACTTTAACGCCCTCAATGTTCGCAACTTGATTAAGATTAAAATCGGTTGTAAACAAATCTGCGTTAATTTTTTTGGCAAGTTTTACCAATTTATCGTCCGTTGTTTTTGCTTGTATTGCTTCTCTGGAGATGT
>CAZAXJ010000059.1:0-3697 GCA_964489075.1 uncultured Candidatus Saccharibacteria bacterium | reverse complement strand
TTGCTGGACAATTTCTAGGCCAAACCTAGCGCGCTCCCTTTTATGAGAATCACTACCATCTGCAAGTAGTTGAAGCTCGGCAAGAATGAACTGTGGTACGAGCATGTTAAAAGGCAAGAACCCAGCCTTAGCTAGCTCTAAGACTCTGCCATCGATTAATGCGCAAGAATCAAGAATAATTGCGTGTTTTTTGCTGCTTCTAGCAACAGGTTTAAGTTTATAGATAACGACTATGGCAATAAATAAAATGCCAAGTGTCTGAATAAGTTCTAGCATCAAGAACTCCTTGTTAAAATTAGTTTATTTAGATTCTAAAAAGCTATTTAGCGCGCTGCGTACATCACTAACTTGATGTAACCAAGCAGGCACTTTACTGCCTCTTGTTTTTGGGCCAATTGCGGCCAAAAAGCCAAGTTTTTTGATTTCGCTCAGGCGTTTATCTAACCAGGAAACATGCCTGACTTCGCCTGAAAGACCCACTTCGCCAAATACAACTGCGTCTTTTTTTAATTTCATACCTTTTGCTGCTGAGGCAATTGCCATACATATTGCTAAATCTGCTGCGGGTTCGTTGATTTTCATACCACCAACTATATTTATATAAATATCTTTATCTGCCAGTGATAATTTTGTACGGCGCTCGAGCATAGCGACTAATAAGTTTAATCGATTAAGATCAAATCCGCTTGCGGCTCTTTTAGGATACCCATAGCTTGTCGTATTCACAAGTGCCTGAACCTCAACAAGCAAAGGTCGTGAACCCTCCAATGTAGCCAAGACAACAGACCCATCGCTTACCTGCCGTTCTGCGAGTAACGCCGCTGAAGGATTAGTGACAACCTGCAACCCATTATCTGCCATTTCAAGTATCGCTGCTTCATTGGTAGATCCAAAGCGATTTTTTACACCTCTTAAAATCCTAAAGCCACCATATCGATCGCCTTCTAGTTGCAAAACTACATCAACAACGTGTTCAAGTACCTTAGGCCCAGCAATTGAACCTTCTTTTGTTACGTGCCCCACTAAAATGAGTGCCGTATTGCTCCTTTTTGCCGCCGAACTCAACAATTGCGTGCTGTTCGTGACTTGGCTCACGCTTCCGGGTACGCCTGTTATTTCGGCAGTAGCTACTGTTTGAATCGAATCAACAATTACCAACCCATATTTGGCTTCGCTTATTGTTGCAGCAATATCATTAGCGCTTGTACTTGTAGCCAATTGTAAGTTAGTATTTGTGACTTTAAGCCTGTCGCCTCTAAGTGATACTTGTTCGGCAGATTCTTCGCCGCTTATATATAAAACTTTATTGCTTCTGGCTGCTGCATCCGCAAGCTGTAAAAGAAGGGTACTTTTGCCAATTCCCGGTTGACCGGCAATTAAAACTACGCTTCCTGCAACGACACCGCCACCAAGTACCTCGTCGATGTCATTTACCCCTAAACCAATTCGTGCTTTTTGTTTTTGAGGTTTGTATTCGAGCTTTGAGGGTTTTAATGATATTCCACTCTTTAAAGCTTGTGCTGCTGCGCTCCCACGCACATCCAATTGCTGCTCTATGGTGTTCCACGCTCCGCAAACACTACATTTGCCTGCCCAACCTGCATGGCTTGCCCCACACGCACTACACGAATAACTTACCTTTGCTTTTGCCATTCCTTTAGTTTAACAGGTATAGAAGCCTATTTGGTTTTTAATGTAATATTAGTTGGTGGATAACGTTATTGGCCCAAATGTTGCTAAAAATGGCGACAATCGCAATGTTATTGATGGTTATAAACACTGGACTGTCAATTCAATTAAAGCTGATCTCACAAAAAAAGCCTTTCCTTTACATATAGCGATAGAAAATTATCAGCACGACTATAACATAGGTTCTATTGTTAGAAGTGCCAATGCTTTTAACGTTGCAGGTGTCCATATTATCGGCAAACGTCATTGGAACCGCCGCGGCGCAATGGCTACGGAAAAATACTTGAATTTATATCATCATAAAACTGTTCAAGATTTTGTTTTGTGGGTAAAAGATAATAAATTGACGATAGTTGGGATTGATAATATTGAAGGAAGTAACTTCCTTAATGAAGTAAAGTTGCCAATAAATTCTGTCTTAGTTTTTGGGCAAGAAGGGCCCGGGCTTTCAGGTGAAATGCAAAAGATGTGCAAAGAAGTTATTGCCATAGAGCAGTTTGGTTCAACGCGTTCGGTAAACGTGGGCGTTGCAGCTGGAATTATTCTGTACGAATGGGTGCGTAGAAACAGTTTGAATTAATTATTCGCTTTCAATGGTGCTTAAACGACTATCTATGCTTTTCACTAGATTTGCTTGGTCTGCTGCTATTTCGTTGCGCTCTTGCACAAGTTGATTAAATTCATTTATGAGCTGTTTTACGGCTCCGATTTCTTGATTATAGTTTCTAACTGCAACATTGTAGCTAGGAACTAAAGTGTTGTAGCTTTCATAATTTTTTGTGGCGATGTATTCATCCAGCTGCCGCCGCTGTGTACGCAGATCGTTACCCTGAGCTTCAAGGGTATTCTCTCGGGTTTCAATTTCTGCACGCCTTAGAGCCAAGTTTGCGTCATATCGCTGAACTTTGTCTTGAATATCAATGAAAACTTTTTCGTACGCTTCTGCAAGACCAACAACTTTTAATCTGTCATCGAAATATTTTTTATAATATTGCTCTAGCTCGGGCCCGATATTGCGTACCTCCGTACCCAAAATCGAGTGAAGTTCATTGGGTACTTCGCCGGGTTCAGATACTTTATAACTCTCAATTCTTTTAGAGAGTTCAGGATCGGTAATTTTTTCGTAGGCAGCTTTCGTTAGGGCGTCCACTTTCTTCTTTTCGTTGGCACTTAAACGGTCATAGGCAGAATGCAAAGTTTCATGGGCAGCAGTAACCTCTTCGACACCCTTTAGTCGATCATTATCAACCTTGAAAATGTAAATATTACGGCCATTATAGCAACCTAAAATTATTGTCTGCTCTCGTTCGTTACATTGGGCAGCAAAACTTTCTCTATCGGATATCTGAGGTTTATTGATGTAAAAAAGTCGAGTACCATATCCGTTTAGTCCGGCGTTTACAGCAAGTTGTGTAACTTCCGCCGGTGGATCATAGCTCCTTAGCACAACCCAATCATAAATATTGTAACGATTTGCCCAAACACCGACAGCAAGCACAACAAGTGCGAAAATACTTACAAACCAACCTAATTTAACTTTTTTCACTAAAATTATTATACCTCAGGGGGTACTACTCTTGGGCTTTACTAAAACTTAGTTCTTTGTTCTTGGCATCTACTTTAACGACATCGCCTGCATTATACGTCCCATCCAATACACCATCGGCAATATGATCTTCAACGGTGTCCTGAATAATCCTCCGCATTGGCCTAACGCCGTTGTGCGGATCATAACCCTTATTTAGGAGCCAGTTTTTAGCAGATGCTGTGACCGTTACACCTAGCTTTTTTCTCTGCAAACGAGTTGAAAGTTCAGTTAGTTGTACATCAATTATTTTTTTGACGTCTGATTTAGTAAGTGCCCTAAACACAATAATTTTGTCAATCCGATTAATAAGCTCAGGTCGCATATGTTTTTTAAGTTCGTCTTTAACTTTGCTGGCATTTTGTTCGTGAAGCTTATCCATGTCTTTTTCATCGCTTCTATTAGCATCAAAACCTAACGAAG
>CAZAXJ010000058.1:0-4706 GCA_964489075.1 uncultured Candidatus Saccharibacteria bacterium | reverse complement strand
ATACGTCTTCGGCAAAGTCGCCTAACCTCGAGGCGCTGGCGGCAATACGGCTCATTGCTTTTTTAAGGTCTTCGACGGTGTTTAGTTTGTCGATACTTTCTAGGTAGCTGTTAATAATGGTTAGCGGCGTGCGCAGGTTATGAGAAGTTATTGCCATGAACTCGCTTTTAACTTTGTCTATTTCTTGTAGTTTGGCAATACTGGCTTTTAGTGAGTCGGCCATAGCGTTAACTGCCTTACCAAGTAATGCGATTTCGTTGTTTCCTTCTACAGCAATTTGCTGCTCTAAATTACCTGCACTGATTATTGCTGCTTGCTGGCTAACTCGTCTGACAGGACGCAGTATGATGTAGCTTATTGCCGCATATGTGACTGCCGATGTGATGATTAGCGAAAGAATACTAAAAACAAGCAGAGAAACAGTTTCTCTTTTTACGGCTTCATTAATTTTATCGTTTGATACTGTATATACAATCGTGTAGCTGTGGGCACCCGAGGCCCCGAAGTATGGGTAAATTACATGTGTTAGATTTCCGCTATCTGTTTCAAAAACTGGCTTAAATGTACTTGCCTGCCCAGAGCTTATTTTTAATGTGTCTTCGGGTAGATAACTAAGAAGTTTTTCGCCCTGAAGGTTCACAACAGTCGCATTTACTACACTTTCGTTTTCTCCGAGATAATCGCGCATTGTTTCGCGTATTTTATCTGTGCCTGATTCGCCGTAAATTCCAAACGCATCGCCAATTGGCGTAGTCGCTAGCGTTGCAAAGGCCTGAACCTCGTTTTTTAAGCGTGATCGAAGGGTTGAGGTACTTGTTGTGACTAAGTATGCTGACATTATCCCGAATATCAACACAAGTGCAACGGTATTTACAACCAGCAATTGTGTTCGGATTGTTCTGTTCACAAGCCCACCCCGGAGTTATTTAGTTGTTGCTTGTTTGGATAGCGCCGACTTTCCAGTAGTAGGCACCATTCAAGCCAACGAGGGCGTCAACTTTATAATCGTAGCTACTTGGATAAACAATAGTCTGTACTGTGTTTGCAAGCGGAATCCACAAAAGTTCTTTGGTTGTGTATCTGTTGATTTCTTGAACTTTGGCAACGTGCTCCTCGGGCTTGAATGCCTTTTCGGCGTCACGGAGCATTTGATCGTAAGACTTGCTGCTATAAGATGGGAACTGACTTGCATTACTATCTAGTAGGCCAACGAATATATCTAACCCATCGCCAAGATCACTGGTAAAGCTACCGGCAAATAGATCGTAATTGCCGGCCCTGTTAGCGGCTACAAACTCTTTTGGAGACGGATAGCCAACACCAGTTACTTTAAATCCGGCTTTATTTAGTTGCTCTATTAATACCGGTGGTTCTGTTTGCAAACCTTTAATATAGTTGAATGTAAGTGGAACACCGTTTGGATAACCAGCTTTAGTCATCAGTTCTTTTACTTTAGCTGTGTTCATATCGGGTACCTTAGCAGTTTCGTCGTAGCCAACAACTGTTTTCGGCATCATATAGTTCGTAGGTTGTTTTTCAACCTTAGCAGTAGTTATCATTGCCTCGCGGTTTGCTGCTAAAGCCAAAGCTTCTCTTACCTCTTTTTTACTTAGTGGGCCATTTGGTTTAACCATATTTAGTGTTAAACCGTAAGCACCAGCATTTGCGTAAGGGTATAGTTTAATACCTTTTTGTGTAAGCACAGTGCTTTTTGGTTCTTGGTTAAGCGTGCTTACATCTACCTTACCTTCTTCTTGAGCTTTGATTATTGCTTCATCTGATTCGTAAACAGTGTATTCTACTGCTTTTGTTTTGGGCTTTCCTTGATGATAGCCATCGAATGCAACCAATTTGGTCTTAGTTTCGCTATTACTGTTTG
The DNA here is from genome assembly GCA_964489075.1 of uncultured Candidatus Saccharibacteria bacterium. GTDB lineage: Bacteria > Patescibacteriota > Saccharimonadia > Saccharimonadales > CAIOMD01 > JBBRSL01. Next base: position 2,827 of record CAZAXJ010000058.1, on the reverse strand, counting down.
CTGCGTCGATCGTATAGGCACCGGTGCCACTCACAGTTTTGTCTTCGTTTTGTGAATAAATGAATCCGTAAGTTAGCCTATTTAATAGCAACGAATCCGGAGCTGACGTTTTTATCGTTACTTGGTTTGGCCCAGTAACAGAAACATCTTTAATTGTTTGTAAATAGTAGCCCCAATTTTCGTCTTTTACGAGTGCATCGAGACTTTTATCTACATCCGCTGCAGTTACTGCCTTGCCATTTTGAAATTTAACACCATCTTTTAGCGTAAATACCCAAGTATTATTGTCTGGATTTGTCCAGCTACTCGCAAGTAATGGAACAATTTTTTGATCACTGTAGCCTACAAGCCCTTCGAAAGCTTGAAAGTTAATTTCCATTGAAAGATTTGCGCCTGGCGCTTTCGGGAATAAGTAGTCAGTGCCTATTGGCCCGTTTGTACCTGCAACGCGTACTACAGGAATATCTACCGTTACAACGGCAGTATTTGCGTTTTGATCAGTGCTATCTTTTTTTAAGAACAAAAACCAAATTGCTGCCGCAATACCGAGGGCAGCTAATACAATCAAAACCGATATTACCAGCTTCTTCTTTTTGCCAGATTTGTCATTGGCAGGTAAAGCTGCGCTTGAGTGTTCATCGGCCTGAGTAACATTAACAGTAGTTTCTACCGTGTTTGATTCTTCAGTACTCGTTGTGCTTTGTTCGGTAACTTGAACAGGCGTAACTAGTTCGGCTTCATTAGTAGTTTCCTCACTAGGCGATAATGCCTCGGCAGTATCTACAGGTTTTTCTACGCTTACAGGTTCGTTATTACTAGTTGTTACAGGTATTTCGGTCGAGTCTGAACTGGTTGTTTGTTGTACTTCTGGCGCACTTGGCTGCGTTTGATTTGCACTGTTTTCGTCAGTGTTTGCTTTATTTTCTTCTTCGTTCATGTTTTTTCCCAAATATTTATACCTTAAACATAACCGTTTTTACTACGGTTTGTAAAGCATGATGTTGTGTTTTTGTAATAAAAATACCCCGCTTTTGTTTAGCGGGGCGTTTTTTTACTTGTGTCTACCTTTGTTTAATGTCGTGCGCGCTCCGTTATGAAACGCACGTATTTGATTTGAATTCATTGTCTTAAGTATTGCGATTTTATTTTGCGCTTTATTGATTGCTGTCAGCACTGCCGGCTGAAGCCTTTTTTTACCCTTGGTAACGTCAATTAGCACTATTGATTTAAGCTTTTTATGGTTTCGACTACTTTGCTTCGGCATCTATCCCCCTACAAATTATAGTTTTCAACTTAGCTGGATCGCATAAACTTATTGCTTCACTTCAAATCTCCTTACAATACATATTTTACGCTCATTTTTGCCGCAAATACAGAAATTTTTGGGTTGACTACGGTTGCTATACTTTAATTAAGCTAAAAGGAGGTTTGAGTAATGGCAAAACAGCAAAAAAATTCTGACACAACAGTAGTTGCACTTAAAGTTGCAAGAGGTTTAACCTATTTGGTCTATGCCTATACAATAGTTGCAATTACGTTTTTATCTGTAGGCGCAGTTATGCTTTTGTTCGGTGCGAATAAAGAAGTTGGTTTTACGCAATTCGTATATACAGGGGCTTCTCACTTTTTACAACCTTTCCGTGGCATCTTCCCTGGTTTTAATGTTGGCGATTCGGGTTACTTTAGTACATCTGCTGTGTTCGCAATAATTATGTACATATTGTTTGCATTGGCTCTGCACGCACTTATAAATTACGTGACCCTTAAAATGGTTACACACGAGCAAGAGCTTGATGAATTACAAGACTAATGGATAAAGAAGAATTACAACAAACCGAAAAAGAATATGAAGCGATTCAGCGTAACTTTAGGATAGTTGCTGCAATTGCTTTGGGTGTTCTTGCCTTCGGTGCGTGGTTTTACCACATGGTCGAAAAACTAAACTGGCTTGATGCGTTTTACTTTTGCACAATTACCTTAACAACTGTTGGATATGGAGATATAGTACCCACAACGGACGAAGGTAAGATATTTACGATTGGATATGTAATTGTTGGAATTGGCATTATTGCCACTTTTGCAAATTTGCTTTTAAAGAATGCAGTTGTCCGCAGAAACTTAAAACAACTCCAGAAATCCCACAAAAAGAACAAAACATTATAAGTAAAGCTTAGTTCTTATTGGGGCTTACTTAATTAGATACTAAGACGCTAATTAACGTGTTAGCGGAGATCGCGCCGACGAAAGCGAAAAACGGCAAACCCTGTAATTAATAAAAATATTGAAGCCAAAACCAAAATGTGGCTGGAGGTAAAGTCGCCTTTTACAAACCCTGTTGCGTCGTAGTAGTGGAGCAAAGAAAACTTTTCGTATGGCTTTAACCAGCTAACGGCTGCACCAAACGTGCTTAATATAAAGCTACCTATTGTTATAACTAACGATAAACCTGTTGTTGGAGCGCGTTCGCCAGTTGCTAGGCCAAGGCCAATAACTATGCTTACCGCTACTGCTCCAAATGCCCAAGACAGGCCAAAAAGTTGCCAGATAAGTTTGTGTGGTATTGGTTCGCCAATTGCGGCTACCCCGATGTATAGTGCAACGATGGTTGCTAATGAAATTAAACCAACAATAACAATTGTGGCAGCTAATTTCGACAGTAAAATACTACTCCGACTCGAAGGGCTTACTATTAAAGTTCTCATCCTTCCTGACTCTTCATCGCTAATACTTAAGCCTAAGCCAAGCACAATTGCCATAATAAGCATGAACAAAGGTATGCGGATGTTAAATAACTGGTCTGATATATAACCTGGTAAAGTTTTAAAAT
>CAZAXJ010000057.1:0-4774 GCA_964489075.1 uncultured Candidatus Saccharibacteria bacterium | reverse complement strand
TTCAGAACGAAGACTACAAATCGACACTAAAGCGCGCAAGTATGTTATCACGTGACCCTCGTGAAAAGGAACGTAAGAAGTTCGGGCTCAAGGGTGCACGCAAGCAACGACAGTTTACCAAGAGATAAAATTTTATCAGGTATTTTAGAGAAACTCGCTCAAACAAGGGCGAGTTTTTTATTGACAACTGTTGGAGACGGTGTACAATTCGGGTATAAGGCTTTTTAAGGAGGAAATAATGGCTAAAAATTCAAAGGGAGTAAACACTGATGTAACTGGCTGGGTAGGCTGGGCTTACTTTGGTGGTGTTATGATGGCACTACTAGGCTTTTTTCAAGCAATTTTAGGGCTCACGGCTCTATTTAAAGACAGTTACTATGTTGTATTGCCAAATTCAATTCTAAACTTAGATTACACACAATGGGGCTGGACACACCTAGTGCTTGGGCTTTTTGTCCTTGTTGCAGGCTTTGCGTTACTTGCTGGCCAGGTTTGGGGTCGAGTGGTTGGCGTACTTCTGGCTGTACTTGCAGCTGTTGCCAACATGCTGTTTATTCCTGCATATCCAATTTGGTCAATAATTGTCATAACAGTGTGCGTGCTAGTAATTTATGCACTTGTTGTTCATGGGAACGAACTCGAGCAGTAAGTAAGCATAGGCTTAAAAAGGTACTTACCTCTGGTATTATCAGAGGTAAGTTTAATTATGGACTCAAGACTTTCATTTTTTAACCAGAACAACAGAAATATGGGGCTTAAACAGGACTGAAGTCGTAGAACTGCTTAGTCAGAAAAAACAACAAAGCCGACAGACGATAATGATAGCGATAGGGTATACTTTAAAAAGTAATGAGCAGTCAAAAAGAAACAATACTAACGGGAATTCGGAGCAATTCTGAACTTACCCTAGGTAATTATTTAGGCGCAATATTGCCAATGGTGCAATTACAGCAAGAAAAAGCGGGTAATTACCAGCTCAACTTTTTTGTGCCGGATCTACATAGCTTTACTACCCAAGTTGATCACACTAAACTTTACGTCCAAACTATAGAAAATTTACGGATCTTTGCGGCCGCCGGTTTTGATTTTGGCAATAACGATACGTATGTTTATCGCCAAAGTTACATACCAGCACATAGCGAGCTCTTCACCATTCTTAATAATTTTACCTATTTTGGTGAACTAAACAGGATGACTCAATTTAAAGACAAGGGCCAAGATAATGGTTCCGTTTCAAGCGGTCTATTTACCTATCCGGTATTAATGGCGGCAGATATTTTACTTTACGGCGCTAAATACGTACCTGTAGGCGATGATCAGCGTCAACATCTAGAGCTAGCAAGAGATTTAGCTATTCGCTTTAATAATAAATTTAGTGAAGTATTTGTTGTTCCGCTTGAATGGGGCAAGCAACTTGAATTTTATAACCGTGATAATGGTGTGAGAATTCGTAGTTTGCGCAATCCCGAAAAAAAGATGAGCAAAAGTATTAGTGATCCGGCAGGCACTATTTTGCTTACCGATGCCCCCAATGAAGCTGCAAAAAAGATAATGTCGGCTACAACTGATAGTTTTAGCGAGATTCAGTTTGATTTTAAAGAACGGCCGGGCGTAAGCAATTTGCTACAGATCCTTGCCTTACTTTCAAATAAATCCCAAGAAGACGTGAATAAAGAATGGTTGGGTAAATCTGCTTATGGCGAGTTAAAAGAAACAGTTGCAAACTCGGTTGAAGCATTCTTAACTGATTTTCAAAGTGTTCACAATTCAATCGATGATAACGGAATCTTTAGAAAACTAGAAGAAAGTGAAGCTCATATGCGTGAAGCTACTGCCCCAACTTTGCAAAAGGTACAACAAGCAGTTGGGCTGCGCCCAAACCTGTAAAATAACGCCTAAATTTATGCTCACAATGTAAAATATAAATAGAGTATGGAAATTATAAATACTGAAAAAGTGGCTCAGCGGGTGGATATTTTACTTACGCAAGCAAACCCCAATTATTCAAGGGCCGCGCTAGTTAAGCTTTTTGACCTGCAAAAAATTACCAAATCAGGTAAACCCTTAAGGCCGGGCGATAAAGTTCAACCCGGTCTAAGTTTTGAAGCGGACATTTCCCCGATAACATCCCCCGCAGAATCCCTAGATCTGCCTATTATTTATGAAGACAAAAACGTAATAGTTATAGATAAGCCGACGGGTGTTATCAGCCATGCTCGCGGTAAATATTGGGATGAAGCTTCGGTCGCCTCATTTATAAGAGAAAAAGTAGCAGGCTTAAGTGGCGAACGGGCAGGGATTGTACACAGATTAGATAGGGCAACAAGTGGTGTGATGATTTGTGCGAAAAACCAGCAAGCAATGAGTTTTTTACAGAAGCAATTTTCGACTAGAAAGGTAAAAAAAAGATATATTGCGGTGGTTTCGGGCATATTAGAGCCTGATCACGCTATCATCGATGTACCATTAGGGCGAAATCCAAAAGATCCAAAAACTTTCAAACCGGACAAATTCGGTAAACCAGCTGTTACAAAGTATAAATGTCTAAAACAAAACCAGCACAAAGCACTAGTATTGTTACTGCCCGAAACTGGCCGCACCCACCAACTAAGGGTACATATGCAGTATATAAAGCACCCAATTATTGGCGATGAACTTTATGGCGGCGAAAAAGCCAGTAGACTCTTTTTACATGCTGAATTACTTGAAATAACGCTACCTAGCGGTAAGCGCAAAGTATTTGAAAGCCCAATTCCTAAAGATTTCGATGAGCAAATGAAATGACAATTTTACACGAAAAAACCAAACAAGAATTTGAGCAATATACCAAAAACGTGCCACATGCTCTTTTGTTAACAGGCCCAATTGGTAGTGGCAAAGAAACTGTTTTGCAGGGGCTTATTTCTGCAATACTGGGCGATCATTCCGCTGGTAGGCTTTTTGAAATAAAGCCTGAAGAAGGTAAAAATACTATCGGAATTGAGACAATCAGGGAGCTAAAACATACTATCAAATTACTTTCAAATGATAAAAGAGTAGTATTGATTGTAAATGCAGAAAAACTAACAGTTGAAGCTCAAAACAGCCTACTTAAAATTCTTGAAGAACCACCACAAAACACAATTTTCTTACTAAGCGCAGCCAATAAAGACGCTCTACTCGATACTATTATTTCTAGAGTAATTGTTTGGCAACTTACTCCACCGACTAATGAACAGTTGAAAAACCATTTTTCGGGCTATGATCAAAAACAGGTTTCTAGGGCGTTAGCAATTAGTGGTGGTCGCATTGGTCTGGCTCAAGCGCTACTAGACGAAAATACAAGTCACCCCCTACTGGCTGGTATTGAATCGGCAAAAGAAGTTTTACAAGAATCAAAATTTGAACGTTTATGCAGGGTAGATGGTCTTACAAAAGATAAAATAGCAGTGGAATATTTGCTTGAAGCGCTTGAACTTATTACAAAAGCAGGGCTAGAAAGTGTAGCCGCAAGCGATAATAAGCAGCGTCTTGCCGAGTGGCACAAAAAACTGAGTTTAGTAATTGCAGCACGTAATCAACATGAAAATAGTGTTCAGCCAAAACTACTCCTAGATAATCTGCTAATTAACCTATAAAAATGGTACAATAAAACGATAAATCATGGCAGAACTGCTCTTAATTATTATTGTTTCGGTTATTTTGTTTCGTGCTAGCTATAATTTAGATGATGGTCCGAGCCAAGCAACAGATAAATTAGGCAACCGATTAGGTAAATTATGGGAAATTGCGCACCAAGGCATGCGTGATAACAAGATGTTGCGTGCTGAAAAAGCATTGTTAACAATCTTAAAAATAGACGAAAAAAATGCAGCAGCTTATAACAGGCTCGGTATTTTGTATGCAAAGCAAAAAGAATATAAAGACGCTATTGATTGTTTTGAAATTGCAAGCAGTATAGAAAAATCTGCGTCCAGTTTACATAATTTAGGGCTTATATATTATGAAACTGGCGACTTTGCAAAGGCTGCAGTTGCGTTTGAAGAAGCATTGCAGCTTGATGACGAGCTTGCAGCAAGACATATTGCATACGCCAAGGTGCAAGAAAAACTAGGTAACGAAAAGAAAATGCTAGCTGAACTTGAACGTGCTGTTGAGCTTGAACCGAGTACAGAAACAAATTCGTTACTTTTACGTGCTTACGAAGCTAGCGATGAAGAAGAGAAGGCTGCCGAGCTCCGAAAGAAACTAGAAAAAGCTCAAACTCAAAAGAAGCCAGTACCTAAAAAAGCCACTCGCCCAAGAAGAGTCGTGGTTTAGCGTTCGTTGCTCGGGTCTATTCTTCAGTAACCTTATGCTTATCTAGTTCATTTTGCCTAACTGCCGTTATGGCCGTTGACTCAGCATAGTCTTTAATCCCACTAAGGCTCATTTTAAAATATGGTATAGCAATCGCTGAACCAACTCCAACCTCAACAACACCACTAGCTAGATTACCGTTAATAATAGTACCGATCCCAACTCCGATGTAAGCTATCCCTGTCGAAGCAATTGCAAAACTTGCCAAGATCTGCTTCTTATCATAATTGGCGGACTCTTGCCAGAAGTCTCTGCTTTCTACTAAAAACTTCCTATGCCTGTTCATGCTCAAAATTCTACAGGAGTGTTCTAGTGCACGCAACTTTTCTATATCAATAAAAAAGCTCCAGAATTGCTGGAGTTTAGTTATTGGTGCAGGGTGTAGGATTCGAACCTACGAAGGCGAATGCCGACAGATTTACAGTCTGTTGTGTTT
>CAZAXJ010000056.1:0-4804 GCA_964489075.1 uncultured Candidatus Saccharibacteria bacterium | reverse complement strand
CGTACATTGTATAACAGATTTGCGGATAAGTGAAAAGAGTATAACAGATGACAAACGTGAGCATTTAGCGTATTATTACTGCTTGTAGCCAACTTTATAGGGGCGTAGCTCAGTTGGTAGAGCACTGGTCTCCAAAACCAGGTGTCGCAGGTTCAAGTCCTGTCTCCCCTGCCAATTCAGAAGCCCAGCCATAGTGCTGGGTTTTTGAATTGACTTCAAGCACAAGTAAGTGATTACTCTTACGTGCTAAACTTTATAGATGTCTAAAACCATCGCGATGCAGGGCTATGAAGCCTCGTTTCATGATATTGCCGCAAAGCGCTTTTTTGGTAATGATATTGAGGCAATACATTGCGATAGCTTTAAAGAAGTCTTTAAGTCCATTAATAATAAAGTAGCTGAACGTGCAATTTGCGCAATCGAGAATTCGCTTTACGGGTCAATAAATGAAACCTACGATTTACTTCTTGAAAATGATTTTTCAATTATCGGCGAAATTTATTTACGCATTGAACAATGCTTAATTGGGCTAGATGGTGCAAATTTAAACGATATTACTGAAGTTTATTCGCACCCTGTTGCTCTTGCGCAGTGTGAGGCATATTTAGACGATTGTTTACCAAATTCTGACAGACATGAACTGCATGATACGGCAGCAAGTGTAGAAAAAATTAAAAATCTGGGCAACACTAAAGCTGCAGCCATTGCAGGCAAAGAAGCTGCAAAACTTTATGAGTTAAAAATTATTGCCTCGTCTATTGAAACGAACAAGCAAAACTTTACTCGATTTGTGGCAATTAGCCCTAGAACTAGTGTTATTAAAGATAGCAATAAAACATCCATGATTATTAAAACAAGCCACAAACCCGGCGCACTTTACAATGCCTTGGGTGTTTTCGCAAAGCGCTCAATTAACTTATCGAAACTACAATCAAGGCCAATAATTGGAAAAGCTTGGCACTATTTGTTTTATGTTGATGTCGAGGTTGGCATGATTGACGATAACCTTGTTGAGGCAATTAATGAACTTGCTACCCAAGGCTGTGAAGTTAAAGTTCTTGGTAGCTATCTTGGGTCACAAAAATACTAGTTCTTACTTGAATTTTGCCAATCAAGAATAATATTGTTCAAAATGCTGATTATTCCACTTCTATCAGGCAGATCGTTGTCTTCGTAGTAATGGTTGACTTCAAAAGGCTGTTCGGTAACCGACAAACAGGCGATTTCATCGGCTAACACATGCATACGATCAACTGCCTGAACTGTTGCAACAGGCGCAACGTATATCATTCTTTTTGTTTTCACAGTTTTTAAAAAGTCAGCCGCCATATTAAATGCCAGACCGTTAAACGCATTATCTGAAACCACAATCACATAACGGTTCCTAAAATACTCTTTAGAAATTAAACCGCCCTGCCCTAAGGCGATGTGAAGGTCATGTAACGCTTGAAATTTAGCCAGTTCAATATGCTCGTGGTATTCCATATCAAATTCTTCTATCTCTCCCGAGCTAAAAGCATCATTGTAAACAAAACCGCCCAGTTCGTTCACAACGCCCACTAAAGTTCTTCCATCCGGCAAATAAACGTCTTTTGTTAGTAGCATTGCAATGAGCGAGTGTAGTTTGCGAGCTATAGCTGCGCCAACAACCACACCACCTGCGTTAAGCGCTAAAACAATTGTGTCTTCGTATCTATAATTTGCAATTTTTTCGGCCAATAAATCGCCTGCTTCTGTTCGCGATTTAAAATAGTTTCTGGTTACGCTCATGTTTGTTTAATTAAGCCGGAATTTATACGTTTTAGCAAGAGACGACAATTTTAACAAAGTGGTTGTGCTTCCTCAAGAACATCTCTATAATATTTACGAAAGGGTTTAAAAAAAGAAACACGAATAAATGAAAGTTTTAATGCTCGGGTGGGAATTACCTCCACACAACAGTGGTGGGTTGGGTGTCGCCTGCTATCAGATGTGTAAGGCGCTGTCTGTCCGAGGCGTTGATATTGAATTTATAGTTCCCTACACAGCAAGCCACGACAGTGTTGATTTTATGAAAGTCACGCCTGCAACAACAGCTACCGCTGCAGAAATTTTTAAAAGTGGTGTTGCGTACGACAGTTTTCAGTACCATTACGAATCCGGAAGGCGAGAAACGGTAGACTTGTATACACAAGCTAGTAGATATGAAGCTGCGGTCGCTCAGCTTGCCACTCATGGCGAATTTGACATTATTCATGCACACGACTGGCTTACGTTTAGAGCCGGATTACGAGCTAAAGAAATCAGTGGAAAACCGTTAGTAGCACACGTACACGCAACAGAATTTGATCGTGCAGGTGGAAAACGAGGCAACCCAATGGTGCACGAAATTGAGTATATGGGGTTGTTGCTAGCCGATAGAGTTTTAGCGGTAAGTCAGTTTACGAAGGATATTATTACCAGAGAATACGGTTTGCCGAGCGAAAAAGTAGAGGTAGTACATAATAGTATCGACTGGAACATGTACGAAGATCTCGACCCTGATAATGCGTATTCGTATTTAGAAAAAATGAAACAGCATGGTTATAGGGTGGTGGCAAATGTTGGTAGGCTAACGATTCAAAAAGGTCTATACAATTTTTTACTTGCAGCGAAACAGGTTATTGCCCGCGCACCAAGAACAGTTTTTTTGATAGTCGGGAGTGGCGAGCAATATCATGAGCTCTTACAGCTATCTGCCGATCTTGGTATAGCGAAAAATGTAATTTTTACAGATTTCCAAAGAGGCAAAAGATGGCGTGATGCGTATGCAATTGCAGATTTATTTGTGCTGCCAAGTATTTCTGAACCGTTTGGTTTGACTCCACTAGAGGCGATTGGATACGGTACTCCTGTACTAGTGAGTAAGCAGTCTGGCGTTTCAGAAGTAATCAAAAACTGCTTGAAGGTGGATTTTTGGGATGTTGATGAAATGGTAAACCAAATAACCAGTGTTGTTCGGCATGACGGTTTACGAGACGAATTACACAAACAAAGTTACGCCGAATATGCACGGCTAACTTGGGACAAAGCAGCTGATCGGCTTGTGAACTACTATAACGAGCACTTGGGCTTAACGGAGGCAGTTGCATGAAGCAAGCAATTTGCCTGTACTTACATGTGCATCAGCCATTTCGAATAAAGCGTTATACGGTGTTTGACGCGGCTAACGACCATAGCTACTTTAATGATGGCTCGCACGAAGCTTTAACTAATAATGAGTTCATAATCAATAAAGTTGCAGCAAAATCCTATTTGCCAACAAATACAGCTTTACTTGAGCTTTTACATCGTTACCCAGAATTCAAAGTAAGTTTATCAATTACTGGCACTGTACTTGATCAGTTCGAACAGTATGCACCGCACGTTTTAAAAAGTTTTCAGGATTTAGTTTCTACAGGCCGTGTTGAAATAGTCGCAGAAACTTACCACCATTCACTGGCTTTTTTCTACTCAAGATCAGAGTTTGAAATACAAGTTCAAATGCACAAAGAGAAAATCGAAAAACTTTTTGGTCAGATTCCTAAAGTATTTCGCAATACAGAGCTTAGCTACAACAATGAACTTGGTCAGTGGGCCGAAAAAGCAGGCTTTAAAGGTGTTTTAACCGAAGGATGGGATCCGATTTTGGGTTGGAGAAGTCCTAATTTTATTTATCGGCCCCCGGATACCGAACATATTCGCTTGCTTTTGAAAAACTATAAGCTGAGTGACGACATGGCTTTCAGATTTGGAGATAGAGATTGGAGTGAATGGCCACTGACAGCAGAAAAATTCACACATTGGCTTAATGCTAATGGAGATGACGCGCAAATATTCAATTTGTTTATGGATTACGAGACTTTTGGCGAACATCAATGGGCTGAAAGTGGAATATTTGATTTTTTGAAAGCTTTACCGGAGCACTGGTTAGGCGCTGACCGTGAAAACCATACGTTCATGACAGTTAGTGAGGTGATTGACGCATTTGAACCTGCCGATGTTGTTGACATTCCATATACAGTAACTTGGGCCGATACCGAACGTGATTTGTCAGCGTGGCTCGGCAACACTATGCAGCATGAAGCAATCCTAGCTTTGTACGGGCTTGAGGAAAAGGTACTAAGTACGGGCGATTGGAATTTGATTGAAGATTGGCGCAAGATGCAGACTAGTGACCATTTTTATTACATGTGCACAAAGTGGTTTAACGATGGCGATATCCATGCTTACTTCAGCCCTTATAAAACGCCCTACGAAGCATTTACTAACTTTATGAACGCTTGGCATGATATCCAGTTTCGCTTAGTTGAAAAAGGGATCGAGGTGTAGATTGGGCCGGCCTGTAGTACTTAGCAACGGGCAGATGTTTGTCGGCTTAAACGAGCACGGTTTAGTCCATGATTTTTACTATCCTTACGTTGGCCTAGAAAACCTTACAACTGCAAGAAGCGTCCATCATAAAATTGGTATTTGGGTAGACGGCCAGTTTTCTTGGGTAGATGATGGCACTTGGGATATTTCAGTCGATTTTAGCAGCGAGGCTTTAGTGAGTATTATCAATATGCGTTCCGACAAGTTGCAAGTCCAAATTTCTTCTAATGATTTTGTCGATGATTCTAAAAATTCGTTTATAAGGCAATTAAAGCTTACAAATTTAGGTACGGCGAACAGAGATATCCGCCTATTTATGCATCAAGTATTTCAAATCTCACATACGGGGCGAGCAGATACTGCCCTTTTTGTCCCAGAAGATAATTATATTCTTGATTACAAAGGTAGATGCGCCTTGTTAATTTACGCGCAA
>CAZAXJ010000055.1:0-4829 GCA_964489075.1 uncultured Candidatus Saccharibacteria bacterium | reverse complement strand
GCAAAAACAGTCTTACCAGTAGTATTGCGGTTCGACGGATAGCCAGTGGTGTTGGCGTAGAAAAAACATTTTTACTGCATGGTCCAAACGTACTTAAAATTGAGGTTACGAAGCGAAGTAGAGTCCGGAGAAACTACCTAAGCTATATGAGAGCAAGAACTGGCAAATCAGCTAGGTTAAGCGGTGTAGATATCGAAAAACGCCCTATAAAAAAAAATAAAAATGAAGCTGCCGAAGCCGCCGAAGCCGAAATGCATGCCAAGGCTGAAGCCGAGCATGTTGCTGCCGAAGCCGAAAAAGCTAAATCAGAAGCAGCAGAAGAAAAGAAGTTCGAAGAAGCTGTTGCACACCGAGAAGAAGAACCCAAAACCGAAGCATAAAAATCAGGAAGTTTTGAACTTAAAAGTAACGTATTGGCCGCTTTTTATAGCGCAGAAAACTTAAATCCTATATGCTGATCGCATGATTGGCGTAGATGAAGTCGGAAGAGGCGCGTGGGCTGGCCCGCTTCTTGTTTGTGCACTTCGCCTTAATAAACATATAACTGGCTTGGCGGATTCTAAAACACTTACAAAGGGTAAAAGAGCAGAACTAGCTACTAAGATAATAGCGTGTTCGGATGTCGGTTATGGTTGGGCTAGCCCAAAACTTGTTGACAAGCTTGGGTTAAGTCAGTGTCTAAAATTGGCAACAAGCGAGGCTCTTAAGTCTATTGAAGCTAAAGATTACGAAGAAATAATTATTGACGGCACAGTTAATTTTGCACCGGAATATATTAATTCAAAAACGTTGATAAAAGCGGACGTAAAAATACCAGCCGTAAGCGCAGCAAGCATAGTTGCCAAGCAAGCACGCGATGAGCTTATGGTTGCCGAGTCCCAAAATTATCCTAATTTTGGATTTGAAACTAATGTTGGCTACGGCACAAAAAAACATCAACAAGCATTAATAAAATATGGAGCTACAATTTTGCACAGACAAAGCTTTAAACCGATTTTATTGATGGCGAGGCAAGCATAGTTGGGTACTACTCAAAGAGGAAATGAATCAGAAAATATCGTTGCTGAATCATTAAAAAAGCAGGGATACTCTATTGTTGCCCAAAATTGGCGTACTCGTTGGTGCGAGATTGATATTATTGCGCTCAAAAATAAAACGGTGTATTTCATTGAAGTTAAGTACAGAAGAAATTCTTCCTGGGGAGATGGATTGGAAGCTATTAACGATAAAAAACGACAGCAAATGGAATTTGCAGCCGAGCTTTGGGTTGCGCAAAACAAATGGAATAATCAATATTATCTTGCAGCCGCCAGTTTAAGCAATGAACCACCAACACTAGATCAATTTATCATTCTTGATGAGTGAGCCATGTCAGGAGCGCTTGCTCATCTCGCTCGCGCCAAGCTGTTTGGGTTTTAATGGTTTCAATACCTTGCTTGATTGCACGTTCTAAACTAGGGCTGTGTTTATCAGCAAAAAATTTTTCGAACTCTATCAAGAATTTCTTATCGCTATAGACTCTTGCCACATACATTGGTATACGCGAAAAACTTAAGTCAGCTCCGAGATTGTCTTCAAGCCATTCCCAACTACCTTTAAGCCACTCCCAAGCCATCTGTCTACCGAACGGATTACTCAAACTATAGGCGACCCAGTAGCCAACATCTTGCAAACGGACATCCTTACTTTTTATTAATTTAAGAGTTTTATTGAACTCAGTTTTTGTTCTGAAGTTTGTAAGTGCTGCTGCCAATGCAACTTTATCTTCGGGATTATTAGTTTCTTTATAGAAGCCTAAAACTTTTGAGTATGTTCTTGCATTGCCGTGTCTTGAAACACTAGCAAGTATCACGCTACGAATATTAGCAGGCAAATCTTCAATTCTTTTTGCTTTTGTAAAAAGCATATTTGCATGTTTTAGAACTGCAGGATTTTCGGCACTTGCAGCTAGACCTAAAATTGTCGGTCGAAGCAATCTGTCAAAATGACTTTCAGATGGTGACTCTTGCCAGCCTAGTCTAGCCACTTGATTTTTTGTCAAAAGAATAACGAGAGGTTTTATTGCTTCTCGAACCTCCTCATTCATAACCCGTCTTATATCGCCAATTAACGAAGCAATAATATCCCAAACTGGCGCACTATCTTCGTTGCTATAATAGCTTAGCAATGTAAGAAGTTGTGCTAGCTGTAAATTACCGGCTTTATTTAGCGCCAGTGCATCTGCCAAAATTCCTAGCCTGTCAACTTCAGGCAATCTTTGATTTAAAATTTCTTGGCCGAGAACCGCATAATGTTTTTTAGGATATTTTGTTAAATAAAAACCAGCTTGGCCTCTGTTAATTTTATAAGATTTATCAAGATATATTTTGAAAACAGCATTTTGTTCTGTTAGCGTGGAATTTTTAATATCGTTCGTTAGTAGAGGCACATTCCAAACAGTGCTCGTATTACGTTCGTCAGGACTCGTTAAAAATCTTTTTTGTGAAATCTTAACCGTATTTTGGTCTTCTTCACGGAGCTTTACAATCGGGAATCCTGGCTCACTTGTCCAAGCAGTCATGAATTTTTCGACTGGTTTTTTACTGACGTGTGCAAGCGCTGCCCACAAGTCCAGTGTAGTTGCATTGCCATAGGCGTGTTTTTTCAGGTAGTAAACCAACCCTTTTCTAAAATTTTCTGCACCCAAATAGGCGTGAAGCATATGTATAACACTCGAACCTTTCGCATAACTTATTGTGTCGAAAATCGTTCTGATTTCGTCTGGATGTCTAACTTCAACCTCAACAGGGTGCGTGTTTTTAAGTGCATCAAGCCGTAGTGCGGCCTGCTGCTCATCAGCAATAAACTGTGTCCACATATGCCACTGTGGGAACAACTTATCAACCGCCATATACTCGATCCAGCTTGCGAACCCTTCATTAAGCCAAAGGTCGGTCCACCATTCCATAGTTACCAAGTTACCAAACCATTGGTGTGCGACTTCATGTGCCACGACCATTGCCACATATTGTTTTGTGGCAAGGCTGGTGTTTGCAGGGTCTACTAACATACAAGTTTCACGGAATGTAATTAAGCCCCAGTTTTCCATTGCACCGCTTGCAAAATCCGGTAATGCAATAAGATCACATTTATCGAGCGGGTAAGGTATTTCGAAATATTCGTTAAAAAAATCTAGCGTTTTTGTTGCAACTTCTAAAGAAAAATTGGTAAATGCTGCTTGATCTGGCGTTGCCCAAGCACGTACTACTACTCCAGTTTTTGTTGTTGCCTCATTTGCGATGATATTGCCAATTGCAAAGGCTAGCAAATAGGTGCTCATAATAGGCGTTGTTTCAAATTCTGTAGTGGTTAGTCCTCCTTGACTAGAGCTTGTTTTTACCGGCGTGTTAGCTAAGACTGTTTCTTTATCAGGCGTAATTAGCGTTAGATCAAAAGTCGCCTTTGCTTGTGGCTCATCGATGCAGGGGAATACTTCACGGGCATGGTGGCTTTCAAATTGAGTCGCTAAAACAATGCCGCCGTCTCTACCAATACTGGGGTACAACCCATGCATAGGTTTCGTTATCTTACTTTTAAAATGAATTGTAATTTCTATAAACTCACTTTGCAGTCTTGGTAACACTATGGTCAATTCGTCATTGTCCGAATTAACACTGAATTTTAGCTCTTGTTCGGCAACAAGAACCTTATGTATAACTAAGTCTTTTGCGTGTAAGCGTAGTTTTGTTGATGATTTTATGAAAGAACCAACTATAGTGACCTTCCCACTAAAGGCCATTTTTTTTAGATTGGGCTCAATAATTAATCTATAGTGTTCCGGTTTAAAGTAATTGTATAAGTGGGCAACTTTGGGCATAAGAATAAATAGTTTAACTAGTTAATATTGAAAAAATCTAGTATCAATGATATCATTTATTTGTGATCCGGCCAGACAAAGTGGTCGGCTTTTTTCATCTAGAGCCCATTTTTTATTTTGATACTAAGGAAGGAAGAGACAAATGGAATTGGAAACAAAACAACTTGTTATGGCCGTTAAAGCAATTGCCGAAGAAAAGAACTTGCCTGAAGATGTAGTGCAGGATGCTATTCAGCAAGCGCTAGCAGCTGCGTGGCGCCGAGATTATGGTGATCGTGAGCAAGAAGTTCGATCAGTAATTAACACCAACAATGGTGATGTAACAGTATTTATTTCAAAAGAAATTGTTGAAACTGTCGAAAACGATCACCTTCAAATAACGCTTGCAGACGCTAAAAAGATCAATAAAGATGCCAAGGTTGGCGATACAGTTGAACTTAGCGAAAAAGTAATTGATTTTGGTAGGGTTGCAGCACAAACTGCTAAGCAGGTTATTTTGCAGCGGCTTCGCGAGGCGGAACGAGAAATAGTTATGGCAGAATTTGAAGACAAGATCAACACTGTTGTCAATGGTGTTGTTACCCGAGTCGAGGGTAGGCTTATTCGCCTAGAACTAAATAAGGCTCAGGGGATAATGCCGGCAAGCGAACAAATTCAAGGTGAGAGATACTATCCTGGCCAGCGCTTAAAAGTTTATTTGAAAGATGTTGAACGAGGGTTTCGTGGTGCGCAGCTTATACTTAGCCGCGGCTGTACAGAATTCTTAGAGCAACTATTTAGAGCAGAAGTGCCAGAAATGGACAGTGGAGCAGTGGGCATTAAGGGAATCGCCCGTGAAGCCGGTGTTAGAAGTAAAATAGCCGTTCATAGTAACGTGCAGGGTGTTGATCCGGTGGGTACTTTTGTTGGTGGTCATGGGACGCGCGTACAAGCTGTAATGAGTGAAATTGGCGAACAAGAGAAAATCGATATT
>CAZAXJ010000054.1:0-5192 GCA_964489075.1 uncultured Candidatus Saccharibacteria bacterium | reverse complement strand
ACAATATCATTTGGGTCTGTGTCCAGGGCCAGAGACAGATAATTATGACAGGCAAAAATACTTGGTAAATCTGAAGAAACTCATATTGTATTTGCACGGAGAACGAGTAAAAGTTGTAAACGAGCTTGAAAAAGAGATGCAACAAGCTGCAAAAAATCAAAATTTTGAACAAGCTGCGCTTATGCGCAATAATTTACACGCTTTAAAAAGTTTGCAAACAAGGATTATTTTTAGTGATAAAGAAAATCTTGATTTATCAAAAGACCATGCGCTTTCAGAACTAACAGAATTGTTCAATTTGAAAAAACCACCACGGAGAATAGAAGGATTCGATATCAGCCACATGAGTGGTACTGATACAGTCGCCAGTATGGTTGTTTTTACGAATGGTATTGCAGATAAAGGGGCATATCGTAAATTTAAAATGCGCATTTTAGGTAACGATGATTTTGCGCATATGAACGAAGTAATAAAACGACGTTTAAGCGAAAAAAACGTAAAACAATGGGGCAAGCCAGATTTATTTTTAATTGATGGTGGAAAAGGTCAACTAAAAGCAGCGATAAGTGCGCGAGATGAAATGGGTTCAAAAATTCCGATGATCGGCCTTGCAAAAAAGTTTGAAGAAATAGTTGTCAATAAGCACGGCAGTAATGTAGAAATAAGCGAAAGTGTGCTTAAAAAATTAAAGGGATTTTATACTGACGAATCAAATAAATCCGTGCGACTTGACTTGCCGAACACATCTAACTTAATAAAACTTTTGCAACGAATTCGCGATGAATCACATAGGTTTGCAGTAAGTTATCACTCGGTTTTAAAAGAGAAAAGACAAACAGCCAGTTTGCTTGATGAGCTACCAGGGATCGGGCCTACAACCAAGAAAAAACTATTAAAAACTTTCGGTTCAATAAAAGGGATAAGCCAAGCCGATCAAGCTGAACTAATACAAGTTGTTGGTTCAAAAAAAGCGTTATTATTAAGACAAGTATTTAAAGATTAGACATGAGCTTCAATCAAAATTTTTACAAAAGCAACAGAAAAAGATTAGCCCAACTGTGTTCGGGCGAATTAATTATTGTTTCCGGTAATTCACTTATGCAAAGATCGGCAGACACTACTTTTCCGTTTCGGCAAGAAAGCAATTTCTTATACTTAACTGGGGTCAGTGAACCAAATCTATGCCTCGTTATTGATTCTAGTACTGGCGTTGAATTTATAATGTCAACTCAAAAAAGCAAAATTGCAAAAATTTTTGACGGAGATATTGATGAATTGAGTATTAAAAATAAAAGTGGAATAGAAAAAATACTTAGTTTTAAAGAAGGTTTCGACTATATTGAAAAACATTATAAGGGCAAAAGAATATTTATTAATGCACCCCAAAAATGGAACAAAACTGATTTTACGGTAAACGGCTTTAGGCAAACCATCAAGAAACGATTACAAAAAAGCGGTATAAAAACTACTAAAGATATTCGACCCAGTTTGGCAGGTTTGAGAATGATTAAACAAAGACCTGAACTAGAAGCTTTGAAGTTAGCAGTCGATATCACAAAACAGGCACTTGGCGAAGTTGAGTCTGTAATCGATAGCTGTGACAACGAGCATGAATTGCTGAGAATCGTTAACATTAAGTTTGCTAAAAATAATGTAAAGCACGGATATGATCCCATTGTTGCCGCAGGCAAAAATGCAAACACTCTCCACTATATAAAAAATAACCAACCTCTTAATAAGGGGGACGTAGTTTTATTAGATGTCGGAGCTGAAGTTTCAAACTATAGTGCAGATATTTCAAGAACTTATATAAAAGGCAAAAATGCTCGGGCTCAAACAATAATCAAAGCTGTTAAAAATATTCAAGTGGAGATCATTAACGAAATTAAGCCTGGGGTAACTTGGCAAAAACTTAGCAATGTCGCCAACGATTTGGTAGCGAACGAACTAGCAAAGCTAAAAATAATTAAAAACAAGAACCAAGCAAAAAACTATTTTCCGCACGCGATTGGACATTTTTTAGGGTTGGATGTTCATGATAGTGGCGACTATACAAAACCTTTGTCAGAGAACATGGTCATAACTATTGAGCCGGGTATATATGTGCCTGAGGAACAGATAGGAGTACGTATCGAAGACGATATTTTGATAACAAAAACAGGCGCCAAAATGCTATAATAACGGCGATAAATGCTGCAACAATTAAAAATATTTTTAATCAGAACTATCGTCAACGCAGTTGTATTGTATTTTACGGCTTTGGTTGGCTTGATTAGTTATGGCGATAAATTCCGGTACTTATTTGTAGCAGCAGTTTTGCTTGCCATACTCAATGCTATTATAAAACCCCTCCTCGTTATCTTTACGCTGCCCGCTATAATTCTTACACTTGGCTTATTTACAATATTAATTAATGGTTTCATTGTTGTTTTGGTAAGCTGGTTATTCGATAAGTTTGATGTCGGTTCTTTCTGGTCTGCTATGCTTGTCGGGTTGCTTGTCGGGTTGGTAAACTATCTAGTAACGTTTATAATAGGGCGAATAGGGAAGACGAATGAATAGTATTTTTGATTACATAACAGTCATATCAGCAGTGCTGATGATTATATTTATTTTAATGCAAGCACGTGGTGCTTCTTTAGGTGCTGGATTTGGTGGTAGTGCAGAGGTAAATACAGTACGTAGGGGATCTGACAAGACACTCTTTCAGCTTACGATAATCGTAGCAATAGTTTTTGCGCTATCAATTATCTTAGGAATCGTTTCAAAATAGTCTATGATTAATCGCCATTCACGACTACGGTTTCGTCGTCGTTTACGAACGCGCAAAAAACAGGTTTCAGAAATAAGTGAGACTGCTAACAAGCAACTTGACAGACATATATTCAGGCGCTGGCATAATTTGCGAAGTGCGCGCAGATTTATGACTGCATGGCTTGTTCTTGTTGCGATACTTATAGCAGGTGTTGTAATTCAAACACGTGCACTCGGACGCTACTATTTAGAGCCAAAAGCGGTAAGCGGAGGTGTTTACACAGAAGGAGTCGTAGGTAGCTTTACTAATGCCAACCCCATTTATGCTTCTAATTCTGTCGATTCGGCTGTATCAAGACTAGTTTTTGCCGGCCTACTTACTTATAACGAACAAAACCAACTAGTTGGTGATCTTGCTGCATCATGGCAAGCAAACGCTAACAGTACCGAGTTTATTGTAAGACTTCGCCCAAACCTTGTTTGGCACGATGGGAAACCTTTAACGGCTGATGATGTAATTTTTACATTCCATACAATTCAAAATCCTGACGCAAAATCGCCACTGCAAGTTAACTGGACTGGGGTTAAAATAGATAAAGTTAGTAATACGTCAGTTAAGTTTACGTTACCCGCAGGTTTTAGCCCGTTCCCACATTCACTAACGACAGGCATTTTGCCACAACATCTTCTTAAAGATATACCAGTTGCAGAGCTTCGTAGTGCGGCATTTAATACAAAAGAACCAGTAGGTGCAGGCCCGTTCAAATGGAGTACGGTTACTATTGTTGGCGGGGCTAAGGTAGGTAATAATCAACAACGAATTCAACTTTCACGATTCGATGACTTTAGAGGTTCTCCTGCAAAGCTTGACGGGCTTTCAATTTATACGTATCCCGAAGCTAAAGATCTACGTGCAGCACTTGATAATCGTAAGGTAATAGGAGCAGTTGGCTTACCATTCAACCAAGCACAAGAAGAATCAGGTCAAAGTAGCCTCAACTATCCCTTAAGTACGAGTACGATGATTTTTTTAAAAAACACTAATCCTAAATTGGCAGATGTTAAAGTTCGGCAAGCCCTTACTCAAGCTACAAATGTTCCAGAAATAACAAAAAAATTAGGCTATCCTGTAATTCCGGTTGACCAACCACTTCTTAAAATGCACACTGGTTACAGCGCAACTAATGCACAGTTTGATTTTAATAAGGCCGAAGCAGAGCGTTTGCTTAATGAGGCAGGTTGGGTGTTAGCACCCGGAGAGCAAGTTCGTAAAAAAGGAGGCGAAGAGCTTTCACTAAATCTCATATCAGAAAGTAATGGCGAATACACGAAGCTTATTTCTGAATTGCAAAAACAGTGGGAAGAAATAGGAGTGCGCCTAGATGTATCATTGCAACCTTCCGATACGATCGCTCAAAGTTTTATATTGGCACATAACTACGATGTTTTGTTATACGGCATTACGATAGGTCCAGATCCTGATGTGTTTGCGTATTGGCATTCTAGCCAAGCTGATGTTAAGAGCGTGGGCCGCCTAAACTTATCAGAGTACAAGTCGAGCACGGCAAATATTGCACTTGAGTCTGCAAGAACACGCACAGATCCTGTTGTTAGAGCGGCTAGGTACAAGTCATTTGCAGAAACATGGAAGAAAGACGCGCCGGCAATAGGCTTGTATCAGCCAGTAATTTTTTATTTGTCGAATCAGCAGGTTTTTGGCATGAACGAAAAAACAATAAATTCAGCAGCAGATAGATACAACAACGCCCAAAACTGGATGATAAATACGGAACGTTCACTCAAGGATTAATTAAAAATCGGTGGTTACTACCGCAAAGCTCTTATGCTATTATTTACAGTAGTAAAATTAAATGAGCAAAGTATCAACGTACCTTCAAGAACATCTGGTGGGCGAAGTATTAACTTCTGCCGATGCTCGTGAGCACTTTTCAACCGATGCTAGTGTATTCAAGGTCTTGCCACAAATTGTTGTCTACCCACGCAGTGAAAACGATGTTAGAAAGGCTGCTAGGTTTAGCTGGCAACTTGCAGAACGTGGCCGGATAATTCCAATTACGGCATGGGGCTTAGGAACTGATCAAGGCGGCGCGGCAATAGGTAGGGGTATTGTTCTTGCGTTCCCTGCTCACATGAATAAAATTCTCGCGTTAAATACAAAAAAACAACGCGTTACTATTCAGCCTGGACTTAACTACGGAAAGTTGCAGCAAGCTCTTCATACGCACGGTTTATTTTTGCCACCATATCCGGCTTCGTTTGAATACAGCACAGTGGGGGGCGCGATTAGTAATAATGCTGCGGGAGAAAAGACTGTTAAGTACGGCTCAACAAGGGAATTCGTAAAAAAATTACGGGTTGTTTTGGCTAATGGCGAAGTTATTGAAACAAGGCGACTCTCGAAGCGAGAACTTAATAGC
>CAZAXJ010000053.1:0-5225 GCA_964489075.1 uncultured Candidatus Saccharibacteria bacterium | reverse complement strand
ATGACAACGCAAATTTATCTGGTAGAAGCTAAAGGAAACACTAATGACATCCAAAAAGAGGATATTTACAAAAATCTTGAATGGATTACTGCCACAAAAGCGCTCGATTTGATTGAATACGATGATATTGGCAAGCTTATATTACTTGCACTTAAAAAAATCAGAACTGACGATAAATAAACGGAATAACAATGGATTTTACAAAATATCAGGATTTGGCAAAAAAGATAATCGGCGAACCGTTCAACAACTTAGAGATATTGATAACAGCGTTTACGCACAGATCTTATTTAAATGAGCATAAAAAAACGGTCAAAGAGCATAACGAGCGGCTAGAATTTTTAGGCGATGCTGTTTTAGAACTCGTTGTAACTGAATACTTATACAGTAATTTTAAAGAGCCGGAAGGAATTCTTACAAACTGGCGAAGCGCACTAGTAAGGACTGAAAGTATTAGCGCCGCAGGCGAAAGACTTGGCTTTAACGAATATTTAAGATTGTCACGCGGCGAAAAACGAGGCAGTGAGCGTGCTCGCGAGCAGATTTTGGCAAACTGTTTCGAAGCAGTTATTGGCGCAATCTATCTTGATAAGGGGTATGATCTTGCAAAAGTATTTATAGAAAAGAATATAATTTCTACGTTCGACAACATTTTAAAAACGGGTTCTTGGATGGACGCCAAATCGCGCTTACAAGAAATTGCTCAAAGCATCGACAGCGTAACTCCTCAGTACAAGGTTTTAAGCGAAGAAGGCCCTGACCACGAAAAAATATTTACGGTCGGTGTGTTTGTCGATTCAATTTTAAAGGGAAGTGGTATCGGGCCAAGCAAGCAAACAGCACAACAAAGAGCCGCAGAGGCAGCTTTGCAGGCCTACGAACAAAAAACATAGTCAGAGGTTTGACATTTAAGGGGAAAACAGATAAAATAACCCCTTGGATATTTATAAAAGTTAAGGGAAAGAGTTCAACTAGTATTTATGCTCGCGATTCGCATGCAACGCACAGGCCGTAAGGGTCACGCCCAGTTTCGTATGGTGGTGCAAGATTCACGCAGAACACCAACAAGCGGCCGGGTAGTTGCTAATTTAGGTAGCTATAACCCACACACAAAACAAGCAAATTTTGACGTAGAAAAAGCTACCGCATATTTAAGTAATGGTGCACAGCCTTCGGACAGAGTCGTATACTTACTTAAAAAAGAAGGTGTGAAAATACCAGCTTGGGTTAAAGACCGAACTAGCAAAGAACGAAGCATAAAAAATATCGAAAAACTTCGTAAGAATCGTCCTGCTGAAGAAGCAACGGCTGCTGAAGTAGCTCCAGAAGAGCCTCAGACTGAGGAAGCTGTAAATGAAGTAGAGTCAGAAAAAACTGAAGAAGTAGTAGCTGATATGGACAAAGAAGTTCCACCTGAAACAGCTGAAGAAGCAAAAGAGTAAAATCCTAACTTTTTTAAAAAGCTTGAGCAATAACCTGCGTTTTTTGTATACTGATTAAGACAGATAATATAGGGAGATCAGCGTGTCCAGTATTGACCAACAGTTCGTAGAATTTATTGTTAAATCGCTAGTAAGCAAGCCGGATGAAGTGCAAATTGAGCGCAGAATAGATGAAAAAGGAGTGCTCTTAGAGTTAACTGTTGACCCAGAAGACCTAGGGCGAGTTATAGGTAAGCGTGGAGCCACGGCACAAAGTATCAGGAGTTTATTAAGAGCACTTGGAACGAAAAACGAGGCTAGGTACAACCTAAAGATTGTAGATAATGGCGTAGGTTCAAGTGATAGAAGTACTGATGCTGTAGTAAAAGAAGAAAAAGCTGATGTTGACAGTGGTGTTGTAAGTAAAACTCGCAAAGAACTTGAAGAGTTAGATGACCTGGACGTATAATCGATGACAAGTCGATGATACGACTTGTCTAAAACCTTTAAATCCCAAAACACAAAAAGCTCATGCGAGCCAAATGGTAAACATTTGGGAGCATTATGTGACAAAAATATCCTGAAACTATCAGGATATTTTTGTATTAAGAGCTATACTATAGTGAATGTTTATTCAAGTTATTACACTATTCCCAGAAATGTTTAAGGGTGTTTTTGAATCCAGCATGCTCTGGAAGGCCCAAAACAATGAACTCACAAAGTTAGAAGTTATCGATTTGCGTCAATTTGGTATTGGCTCAAGAAAAACAGTTGATGATACACCTTACGGCGGTGGTGATGGGATGCTAATAAAACCGGAGCCATTATTCGAGGCCATAGAACATGCCAAAACAAAGTCTGAAGATGCTAAAGTTTTACTTATGACTCCACGAGGGTATGACTTCGAACAAAAAGCTGCCGAAAGATTAGCAAGTGAAAAAAATGATTTAATAATAGTGTGCGGTCGTTATGAAGGCTACGATGAAAGGATTGTTTCTATTGTAGATGAACAGATATGTATCGGGCACTATGTACTTACCGGAGGTGAGCTACCAGCAATGGTTGTCGTAGATAGTGTCGTGCGGCTGATTCCCGGTGTTTTAGGTGGTAGTAAATCGGCAGAAATAGAAAGTTTTAGCAACGGTAAGCTTATAAGAGAGTTCCCGCAATATACAAGACCTGAAGAATTTAGGGGGATGAAAGTACCCAGAGTGCTTTTAAGTGGCAATCACGGAGAAATTGAAAAATGGCGCAAAGATAATGAAATAAGGAGTGATGAGTAATGAAGATTAGTTTTATTAAACCAGTTTACGCACACTGTGATGTGCCATGTGGAATTTACGAAACAGACACGCTACAACATGCAGCCGCAACATGTTTTAGAATGATTGAAAAAATTGAAGCGCTTGGCGAGCTAGACTCCAACGAGAAACAAAACAACTTTGTTAGGATGGTAAATACGAAAGAAAAGCATGCTCAAAAAGCTAAGGATGAGATGTATGTTTTATGGAGTGATTATTTCAAACCAGAACATCTAGAAAAATTCCCTGATCTGCATAATACATTTTGGATGGCGGTCAAGCAAGCAAGCAAAGTTAAGCAAACTGTGAGTAAAGAAGAATGCCAGAAGCTAATCGAGGCGGCGGCGAAAATTTCTGAATTATTTGCCCAATCAAAGTGATAATCTATGAAAGTTAGGCGAGTGGTTGGCGAAAGTATGTTGCCAGAGCTTAAGCCTGGAGATATTCTACTGATTGGTAATAAAACAAAGTTAATTAAAGGCTCTGTAGTCATGGCAATTAATAACGAGCGTGAAATTGTCAAAAGAATAGCCGCTATAGAGAATAATAAGTATTTTCTTGAAGGCGATAATAAAAAAGCCAGTACTGACAGCAGGCATTATGGAGTTTTCGAGTTAACTCAAATAATAGGCAAGGTCGTTATCGTTTTTAAGCCAGCTGAATTTAAGTTCAGAGTGGTAAAAAGCAAGTGATATTTAACTAACCAATAATCGAAACAGCACGGGCAGTAACTAAAACTACTATGACTAAAGAAATCAGCGACTGAATGGCCATAAGTGCTTTTGCTCGATGGCTTAGTGGAGCTGTGTCTGTTGGGCTGAATGACATCGCATTTACGGCTGACAAATAAAGGTAGTCAAAAAATACTGGCCTCCAACCAACATTGTGAAGTGCAGCATATTCTGGTGCATTTTCTTGTGGAAATATAAAATCCAACGGTTTATTTTCTCTTTTATATTCCATTTCCCAATACCATAAACCAAAAACTATTATATTTGTAATAAATATAGAAAGAGCTGATACGAGCAGATCAGTACCATTAATAGCATTTTCACCAAACAAAGAAGCAATAACTAAAACTAACGAGAAGAAGTTTGCGGCACTGACCATTGCAATCAAGCTGATTGCTAATGTTCGTCGCAAGCGTAAGCTAACAGCACTTTGTGCAATAAACATTAAGAAGGCTAGGAGTAAAAATTCAACGGCTGCGATAGCATAGCTTGGCCCAAAAGATAATCTACTATCCAATAAAAGTTGTAAAACAATTACCGAAATAATTGCTAATTGTACATGCCAGAGTGGTTCAGTATTTTTATTTTGATTGTGATGTAAGTGGGCTAATCGCCGCATATGAACAGTATAACAGCTAGTTTTTGTTTTTACGCTTACGTTTGTTCGGTTCAAGCTCTTTTTTGCGTATCCTCAGTGCTTTTGGAGTTACTTCAAGTAGCTCATCGTTTTCGATAAAGTCTAAACATTGTTCGAGACTCAAAATAGTGGGGGGCGTAAGTTGTACTATACCGTCAGATGAGGAGCTTCGCATGTTGGTTAACTGCTTTTCTTTAACTACATTGATATCCATATCCTCGCTACGCTTATTGAGGCCGATAATTTGTCCAGCGTAAACTTTAACCCCAGAATCAATAAAACAAGTGCCCCTATCTTGCGCCGTTTGCAGGGCATAAGGGGTAGTAGTGCCAGTTTCCCATGCTATGAGTGCGCCATTTCGTAATTGCTTTAGTTCAGGTCCGAGCGGTTCATAGCCATCGTTAAGATTATTCATAATAATAGTGCCTTTTGTGGCTGTTAATAGGATATTTCTTAACCCAAGCAATGCTCTTGTCGGTAATCGGTATACAAGCTTTGTTGCACCGCTACTTATCGCAAATTGCTCTTTTAGTTCTGCTCGTCTTGTGCCGAGTTCCATTTGAACCTGTCCTACATGTTCGGCTGGGACTTCGACAATAAGCTCTTCATAGGGTTCTTTTTCTACAGTGTCGATAATTTGAGTAACGACCTGTGGTCTGCCAACTTCAAATTCATACCCCTCGCGCCGCATAGTTTCTATTAATACGCTCAAGTGTAGTTCTCCGCGACCCGAAACCAAGTAGCCTAAATCTGCTTGGGCAATATGAAGGCCAATGTTAGTTTCAAGCTCTTTTTGTAGTCGATCGCCAATTTGTCTGGTTGTTGTAAACTCGCCTTCCTGGCCCTTTAGTGGGCTGGTATTCGGACCAAGATAAATTTGCAGTGTTGGGGCTTCAATTTCAAGCACGGGCAGCGCCTCAGGATTATCACTATCTGCTATCGTTTCTCCGATTTGTGCTTCCTGAACTCCTGTTAAACTTACTAAATCTCCGGCTATACCTTGTGCAATTTCGTTTTTAGTCAAGCCTTGACTCTCATAAATTTTGTCTATTTTCGTTTTTACAAGGGTCCCATCTTTTTTGCACAAAGTAACAGGTGTGTTTGGTAATATTTTGCCCCGAGTAATTCGACCAAC
>CAZAXJ010000052.1:0-5323 GCA_964489075.1 uncultured Candidatus Saccharibacteria bacterium | reverse complement strand
TTAAAATCGCACCCAGCAAAGAACTCTCTGCTTCAAGGTTTTGAGGTGGTATACGAGCCGCTGTCTCCGCCATAGACTCTTATTCTAACACTTCTGCACCACCGAACACCGTTTTAATTTGATCTAGCCAAGCTTCATCACGCTTAGGGATATCCTCTTTTGTGAGTGGTTCGAGTGTAACCTCAGTTACAGGGTCAATCGCAGCTTGACTCATTAACTCGCATAAAATCTCCGTGTTTTCGGCTCCTAACGATGCTAGAGTCGCCTGAACTATCTTTTTATTACGTGCTTCGTTAATGCGTTTTTGATGAAACGGATAAGAAAACTTTAGTAACAGCGTCTGTTTATCAGGTATTTCTGCTTTTGCCGTTTTCAGCACACTAAATAAGGTATTGTGGCTAGCGCTTATCGATTCCAGCGCTTCTGTCCAAACTTCTAAAGACATATCTAAGTTTGCTTGTGTTGTTTTTACCTTAAACCGATCTTTTTTTGCCTGTTTTGCTTTTTGTTCTCGCTCCGCAATATCTCTTTTTGCTTGAGCCACTGGCTTAGATAGAGTTAGAGGTGGGCCAGTAGTTGTTGGTTTTAGTGCTGCAGCTGGCTTTTTACTATCTATAACAGTTCCGAGTAAAGCAACCTCTAGCATAGTTTCTGGCTGTGAACTCGATTCTACGTTTAACAATTGCTGTAATAGTTTTAAAGAACTACCTAGTTCTAGCAAAGGCTTATTGCTACTGAGCTGGTTTTTTATCTCTGTTATTAAGCTCTGTGCCATTAGTGATGAAGATGCCCCTGAGTTTTGAGCTTCTTTTAGGTTCTTTAATATTTCGCTAGCATTACCAGCCGCTACTGCTTCTAAAATATTTTCAATTTGCTGTGTCGCTGGCAACCCTATGTTTGATTCAACCGTGGCGGCATCGATTTTACTGGGAGTATGTCTTACCTGATCAAGCAAGCTTAGTGCATCGCGCAGGCTACCACCGCTATGTTTCGCAATAAGCTCTAAAGCATCATCAGTAATGTTAATTTTTTCTTTAACTGAAATGGTTTTAAGATGCTTTTGGATATCTGATGTTGAAATGAGCTTAAAATTGTACCTTTGTGTTCTAGAAACTATTGTTTCAGGTACTTTATGAGCCTCTGTGGTAGCAAGTATAAAGACAACGTGGTTAGGCGGTTCTTCTAGAGTTTTAAGTAGTGCATTAAATGCTTCTCGTGTAAGCATATGAACTTCATCGATAATGTAGACTTTATACTTTGCACTTGTAGGCGCAATATGAACTTTGTCGCGTAAATCGCGAATTTCATCTATACGGCGGTTGCTTGCGGCATCTATTTCGATGATATCTAGCGGCAAAGAATCTGCGTGGTACTCTAAACTATTGATTTCATGTGCCAATATTCGAGCCACACTGGTCTTACCAACGCCTCGCGGCCCAGTGAATAAATAGGCGTGGCTTATTTTGCCGCTTTTAAGCGAGTTAGTGAGCGCTTGAGTAACAGGTTCTTGCCCCACTAATTCACTCAAAGATTTTGACCGATAATTTCGGTATAGAGCTTTTGACATTTTTACCCTCGTTACAAACAAGTATAACCCCACGACAATAAAAATTCTGTTGTAGTTTAGTTTACGGCAATTAGCTAACAAAAAAGCGCCTTGTTAGGCGCTTTTCAAAAAATATTCATTATTTACAAGGCAGCTTCAATTGCAGCCCATTCGCTATCACTGTCGTCTTCGGGGATGTTTACGCTAATTTGGTCGCCAGGCTTTGCTTTAAAGTACGTAACACTTGCAAGCAGCACTCTGTATGGCTTGTCGCCAACTTCTACAAAATAGTGGCCTTCTTTTTGCACAAGAACACCAACAACTTGCTTACGAGGGATCGGACCGATCTGTTTGTACATAAAGGCACCATCATCGCCAATTGTAAGCTTTAAAATATCGCCCTGGACCAACTTTGATTTACTTGCATAATTTGCAGGTACCGGATAAGTTTTTCCATCGCTACCAACCATGTTTTGACCATCAAACACACCTTCTAATACCTTGCCTGATATGTTTTCCCGGGCAGAGGCTGTTATTACTGGGTCTTCGCCAACTAAACTGATCAATAGTTCTTTGGCGGCAGCTAAATTCGTTTCAGCATCAGTAATCAGACTTTTCAGCCGCTTAATCTGTTTCTCTGGTACATCTGACATCAGCTCTTCCTCGTGTTTGTTTACCTCTTTAATTACAACTCTTGCCCTCAAAGTACCACATATAGGGTCATTGCACAACAAAATACTATAAAGCTGTGGAAAAATCAAGCCTTTAATAGAGGTAACAAAAAACCCACCATTTTCATAGTGGGTATATTTTGTGTAGTAATTGCTTTTTATGCAAGCTCTACAGTTGCACCAGCTTCTTCTAAAGCTTTCTTAGCTGCTTCAGCATCTTCTTTCTTTGCTTTTTCAAGCACAGGCTTTGGAGCTTCGTCTACAATAGCTTTAGCTTCGCCCAAGCCAAGACCAGTTACTTCTTTTACAGCCTTGATAACTGCAACTTTTTGAGCTCCCGCATCTTTAAGGATTACGTCATATTCGCTTTTTTCGTCTGCAGCAGCAGCGCCAGCGTTACCGCCAGCAGCAGGGGCAGCAGCCACGGCTACAGCAGCAGCTGCAGGCTCAATGCCGTGCTCTTCTTTCAAAATTGTACCTAGTTCGTTAACTTCGAGCACTGTCAAACCAACAAGTTGCTCGGCTAATTTCTTTAAATCTGCCATTATTTCAAATTCCTTTAATTAATTACTTGCTTTAGCCTCAAGACCTTGTAAAAGACCATGTAGGTTGCCAGATAGGCTCCCAACAACATCGCGAATTGGCGAGTTAAGGGTGTTAATAACACCAGCAATAAGCTGGTTTTTGCTTGGTAGATTTGCAAGAACTTTTACTTCTTCTGCACTCATAAAAGTGCCTTCAGTCGTAATTGCACCTACAAACTTCAAAGCAGGTTCTTTTTTTGCAAAGTCACTAATTACTTTTGCAGGGGCTACTTCGTCTGCATCGTTGAATGCGTATAAAAGTTGCCCAGTTAATGCAGTTGTATCAACATTTTTAAATGTGTCAACACCACTTAACGCTTGTTTTACTAAGCGGTTTTTTACTACTTTTACTGACGTACCATTACCTTTTGCTTCTTTTCGGAGCGCTTGCATTGATTTAACGGTTGTACCTTTATATTCTGCTACCACTGTTAACTTAGTGCTTGAAAGAAGCTCAGTAAGGTCGGCAATAACTGTAGTCTTCTGTTCTTTGCTTAACGCCATAGAATAGATTCCTTCTTTTATTGCTTATAATCGACCAAGTTTTTAAGCTGCGGGCATTAAAAAATGCCTTTTACCAAAGGCATAGAAACAAGCAAAAAGTTGATTATTTCACCTCGGTGACAAATTAAGGATTTTGACCAGTCACTGTCTTTGGTAATTAGCAAACATAATAACAATTTATTAACAGATAGTCAACACCTTAACTAGTAAGTAGATTATTGCTTTTAATTGACAAATGTGGTATAATGCTACTTAGTAAATAGAAAAGTAAAGCGTTGAAACAGTGTGTGTATTATGGTCGCTTGCACACTGCGGAGCCAGTAGCGAAACCGAGTACTTAATGACATAGTGCAGTAAGCCTCGGTAGCGACCGAGGTTTTTTAATGGAATATCTATCTAACGAGCAATTAGACAATCTATCTGCTGAGCAGCTCAAGCAGCGTATTTTAAGTCTGCAAAGAGAGCTAGGTGCTTTAGCTGTAGAAAACGCAGCGCTTGAGGCTAATGCTAATAGCGATGATTTGACAGGATTAGAGAATAAAACAGCACTTTTGGGTGCAATTAATGAGGCATTAAGCAGCCCTAATAGCTCGCAACTTGTAGTTATGCTTGACCTAGTAGGTTTCAGCGAAATTAATAATACTCACGGCCATGTTATCGGCGACAGAGTCTTGCGAAAATTCGCACAAGCATTAAACAGCTCTTTACGAAAAATAGATGAAACCAGAGAACGCTACGGTGATAAGTTTTATACGCCAAACTTTTTTGAAACTGAAGAAGCTGATTTTGGCTACAGGTTTGGCGGCGATGAGTTCGTAGTTTTACTTAGTAATGGTGCTTCGCTAAGGGTAGCTGATCACGAAAGACTTGTAAAAACTCGAATGGAGCTGTTGCTCAACAATACCGAACTTCAAGCGGAGCTCAAAGAACATGGCATTAAAAATTTTGGTATTCGTGCTGGATTTACTTACATTGACCCGAGCCAAACAGCAACTGCAGAACAGGTATTATTGAATGCAGACCCTAAAACAGAAACTAAATGCCACGTTGGCCTAGCTTATGGTAAAAGGTTCGGATTCGAAATTATTATAAAGAAGTAAAATTTGACAAAAATAAAAAGAATAGCTAATACTATAAGGTATGAAAGCTCTAATGCTACAACTTGTCAGTGTCTGTATGGGCCTATTTGTGCTCCTTATTGCACGCCGCAGGCGGGTGTTTGAGTTTTCGTAAGATCTACGAGCAAAAAACAACAAACTCCCGCAAGGGAGTTTTTTCGTTTAAGGAGTGTTCGTAACGATGAGGGAGGCGGCAACGTGGCACGGCGAAAAGCGCTTGATGGTAAAGCCGGAGCGAAAGTGTCGAAACTCGACAGAATGCTCAAGACGTTTGACCCTAGCAACATTGAGCAAGCACAAAGAGTCCAGCAAACTTTCCGCAATGCGGTCAGTTGTCTGACAAGCTCTGCAGTCAGAGATCACCTGTCGGCAGAAAACCTGTCTCGCCTAGACCAAGCCCTAGCTGTGGCTAACAAAGCCCGCTAGTGCAACCCAGCCCCAGCCCCGAGTACATATGTGGCAACCCCACAAGTGCCCTGGGCTGGGGCTTTAACTTTTTGTATTAGTAATTATTGGGAAGTATTCGCTTAAAAGTTCAGTTATTGAAACAGCAAAAGCCCAGTCTTCGACTGTAGCCAATCTCCTGATATCTGCACCGTTAATAGTAATCGTGCAAGGAGTTTTGTGCCCGCCCAAAACAGCAAAGTATGCATGTTTTTCTTCGCCTGCTGCTTCTAGCTTGCCATGTAGCTTTAAGCTAGATGCAAAACAATCTTCAATCTCATCGATTACGTCATTAAAAGCATCTGGGATGTCATAACCCCAACGAGGATTTGGTTCTTGCAAGGTAAATCGTACATCAGGTGCAATTTTTATTAATTTAATAAAGTCAGCAAAAGAAACGGTACAGGCTATTGTTGCTGCAACGCCATTTAATGGATACTCGGAGGCGTTATTATC
>CAZAXJ010000051.1:0-5423 GCA_964489075.1 uncultured Candidatus Saccharibacteria bacterium | reverse complement strand
AGACAGTGCCAGTATAGTGAACGGTTCGGTCGCCAATGGTGATCTAGCGAATAGCAGCGTAACGGTTAATAACGGTAGTGGTATCAGCGGTGGTAGCAGTGTCAGCTTGGGTGGCAGTATTACTTTAAGTGCGACACTGGGTACCAGTGTAGATAGTAGCGAAATAGATAACGGAACGATTCTGTTTGCAGACATCGCTAGTAACGGCTGTACTAATAACCAAATCTTTAAATACAATGGTTCAGCTTGGATATGTGGTACGGACACAGATACTGACACTACCTACTCCCAAGGAACTGGTATTAGCTTTGCTGGTACGGTTATCTCTTCAACACTTGGTACCAGTGTAGATAGTAGCGAAATAGATAACGGTACCATTACAGCGACTGACGTGGCTAACAATACCTTTGCTGAGCTAGGACGAGCTAGTGCTCAGACTGATGCCAGTACTAACAGTGTGGTCTTCATTAACAAGACCGGAGCTAGTGGTAACTTAATGCAATTACAAGTAGCTGGTAGCAATGCCTTCGTACTTGGCTTTGACGGCACCATCGATACGGCCAGCGTAGACAGTGCCAGTATAGTGAACGGTTCGGTCGCCAATGGTGATCTAGCGAATAGCGCCGTCACAGTTACGTCTGGGAATGGCCTTGCAAATGGAGGTTCAGTCAGTTTGGGAGGCACAGTTACACTTAACGTAGGTGCAGGTAACGGAATTACAGTAAATGCTGATGATATCACAATTGATGGGACTACTTCTGGTACAACTGCTACGACTAGCAGTAATTCTGGTGTAGAAGTTACGGCAGCTGGATTGCGGTTAATTGGAGGTTGTAGTGATACACAAATTCTGAAGTGGAATGCTGGTGGCAGTGTATGGGCTTGTAATAGTGACGCTGATACAGTGGTTGGGGCCGATAGTCTTAATTTCACTGATTTTGCAGACAGCCTATCACTAGATGCAGCCACAACAATTGCCTTAGGTGCAAACGCTTTTAATATTAACCTAAATAGCACTGGCGACTTTACAATTCAAGATAACGGTACGACCGTCCTTTCCGTTCTAGATAACGGTACATTCTTATTCCAAAACTCAGCTGATAGCGCTACAGGATTTGTTATTCAAGATAGCGCTGGTGTTGAGCTGTTCGTTATCGACACATCAAATGACCGAGCTTATATAGGCGACCCAACCGCAGATGGCACGGGCGCTCTTTTAGTACTTGATACCAAAAACACAGCGGGCGACCCAACTGGAGTTGATGGTGGACAATATTATAATTCGAATTCTGATAAATTTAGATGCTACCAAAATGGTGGCTGGCAAGACTGTATTACCCGCAATCGAGTAACTCTTACTAGCGACGTTACAAATAACAACGCCACTGCAAATACAATTGCGGATGTTACAGGCCTCTCATTCAGCGTAACAAGTGGTGTACGATACCAGTTTCAGTGTAATATTTGGTACACGGCCCAAGCAACTGGAACCGGTTCACGTTGGTCAATTAATGGCCCTGCTATAACTTCACTAGCTTATAGATCTTTATACTCATTAACGGCGACAACAAATACCCAAAACAGCGCTGTTGCTTACAATATTCCAGCAGCTTCTAATGCTAGCAGTGCCAATACAACTGGTAACAATGCAGAAATAACTGGCTATATACTCCCGTCTGCAAACGGAACAGTTATCGTTCGTTTTGCATCAGAAGTGGGAAGTTCAGCAATTGTAGCTAAAGCAGGTAGTAGTTGCGAATATTGGACACCGTAAGTGACTAATAACGTATACTTAGTGTAGTTTATTGTAATTTCAGGAGGATTAATGGATAACGTCTCTAATAATGACGCGTCTGCGAAAAGCAAAAGAAGTATTAAAAATTTTAATGTAAAAAAGCCAAGCAAGAAAATATTGACTATTGGATTGTTAATTCTGTCGGTTTTAGCTATTGGTTCAGCAGTTTATTTTTACAAACAATATCAGGATGTAAAAAATAATCCTAAAGATGCAATTGCCGCAAAAAATAGCCAAGAAACACAAGATGTAATCGGAGCATTGAAAAAAATAATCCTAATCGATACCAACGAAGCGCCTACAGTAGCTAGGGTTGAGAATCCAGACACGTTAAAACAAAACAACGCAACTTTCTATAAAAATGTAGCAAAAGGTGATTACTTAGTAATTTTTAAAGATAGGGCAATAATCTTTCGAGCCTCAGAAAACCAAATAATTAACATTGCCCCAATTGTTAATACAGGTGAGCTTGAAGCTAAAAAAGCCGAACAAGAAAAGCAAGCACAACAAAACAAAAAAAATAATAGTACTACAACAAATAATCAAAATCGTTAACACCAATTAAAAACTACGTTATTATCGAAATAACAATTAAGGGGGTAGTATGAAAGACTTATTGTTTGCACTGATTGCGGGTGGCTTGGGAGCAGTTTTATTATTTGCGGGGTATAGATTCGGCCGCATAATTATTCCACTTTGGGGGTTGTTTGGTGGATTTATATTCGGGGCATCTGCAACATCAGACGCGCTAGGTGGACAATTTATCGGTACGGTAATGGGAATTGTTGTTGGCCTTATTATCGGCCTTATTTTTGGCTTACTTGCTTACTTTTTTTACAGTCTGGCTGTTGTTTTGCTAGGTGCAACTATAGGTTATTGGATTGGATCGGGCTTCGTAACGCTATTAGGAATCAACAAAGGTTTTCTATCGGCAGTAGTTGGTATCGTTATTGGCGCTGTTTTTGCTATTGCCGCACTTGCATTCAATGCCCCAAAATACTTTTTAATCTTTATAACGACTCTTGGAGGTTCTGTTGCAATTGTTGGGGGCGTTTTGTTACTTCTTAACAAAATTGAGCTTGATGCATTTAACTACAATGCAGCGGCAACCACAATAACAGACTCAACTCTTTGGCTTATAGTGACTAGTGTATTGTTTATAGTAGGCTTAATCTTTCAAGTTAAGAGTAATCCTGATTATGTTCTAGAGGCTTGGGGTGCAACTTACATGCCAGAAAAGCAAGAACCAAAAAAAGTAAAAGCCGAAGTTTCTGACAAATAAGTTTTCAATAAAAAAACTGCCCTAATGTTAGAGCAGTTTTTTTATTTTATAGTCTTTACTCTGTTGCTGGCTGAGGAGCTGCTCCGGCTTTTCCACCCGGGCCTACATACTTAGCGTCGCCGAACCCAAGAACTAACATACCGATGATTGATAGGAACCATAACAAAACTACGCTAAAAACAACGTCTTTTGCAAACGACTTACCTAAATCAATCGCAACAACTAGCCAAACTATAATATTAACTAGTGGTATTAGCATTAGTAGTAACCACCACCAAGGGCGACCAACTATTTTTAGTAAAACTAACGTGTTCCAAATTGGTACTATTGCTTGCCAACCTGCTTCATTTGCTTTTGTGAATATCTTCCACATCGCAACTATTGCCAGAACTAAAACTATTAGCCAAAAAAATAGCCAAACACCGGAAAAAATGGCTACGCTCGTCGTATCTACACTAGTTGTAGTAACCGTATAGTTTGTTAAATCTTCAGTTTGTCCTAGAAACCACATATCACCCTCCTTATTTGTTATTAATATACACCTTTTTTAGCTTTTAGAATTTATTTTATTTTTTATCGCTACCAATCTTGGCGTAAAGCTCTGCGCAGCACCTTCTATACCTAAAACTCGAAGTGCCCCAACCAAAACGTAAAGAGCATCTATATCAGACTCTTTTGGTGTTGCTTGGTTTTCGCATTCTTCAAATCGTTTTTCGATATTTTGTACCAGCCATTTTTCATCAGAAATCTTTATATAGTTTGTGCTGATTGGTTTTTGAATAGGCTCGATCGTTGTAATTTCAAGTGATCTGGCAGAGTAGTCTCTTTTTCGTAGATGCCCACGTTTTATAAGACTATTAACATGTAATGAGACTGTTGCAACGGAGCTATAATTAAGCCCCGTCATAATTTCACGATAACTGGGGCTATAGCCGTGTTCGTTTATAAATTCAGCTATAAATTCTAAAAGTTCTCTTTGTTTTTTCGTTGGCCTAGTTATTGGGCTTGTTTCATCAGGCATGATGCCTAACCTTTTTTGGATGTTCAGATTCTTTAAATACCCAAAATCTATACCAAAAATAATTCCAAAAGGTAAAGAACCCTGCTGCAATAAATTGCCCAATCGCCACGTTAATCCCTATATTTTGCAATCCTTTTAAAATAAAGTAATTTAAAAGGAAGTTAACGGTAGTAAAGATTACATACTTCCATGTTGCTTCGGTAAGTTTTCGCTTTTTTGAGCCTTCAAAGACCCAATATCGTTCTAATAAAAAGTTGACTGTTAAACCAACTCCATTACCTAATAAGTTTGCCCACCAAAGCCCTATAACAGGTGTTAAGAAAACAATAATAAAGTAGCCGCTCCAAAACCAAGCACCACCAGCAACTAGATATTCAGCTATCTGAACTAAAAGTTTTCGTGTTTTTTTACGAATTTTCATTAATTTGTTTTTAAAATGTTCGCTTTAGTTAGTGTATCAAGTTTTAGAAGTTTTTCTAACACCCTGTTTTGTTAATGCCCAAAACATAACACCCGCCATACCCCACCACAACATACTTACTGTTTCGTCGCCCCAGGCTGGTAAAAATAAATTAACTACACAAAGGCCAATTAAGCTAGCAAAAAGTGCGGCAGAAATCTCATTCTTTTTATTTCGCCAAAGTGCTAACCCAACCATTACAAGAATCGCTATAAACAATAGTAGCCCTATTAACCCCAGTTCTTCGGCTATTTGTAAATAGTAGTTTTCTACAATTTTTGGATTGCTGCCATATGTTGAAGCTAATCCAACAGAACCTGCCCCACTTCCAAGCGGGTTTTCAATAATCCTATGCAATGACCTCTCTATTGAGCTTTGGCGCTGATTATCAGAATTAACGTTGCTAAATTCTTGCGGGTCGCTGTGCAAAAGTGTTGTTTGTACAAAAGTACTATTCCAATTAATTCCAATCGCAACTAAAACACCTACCAAAACTGCAGTTCCTGTATATAGAATATTTTGTTTTAGGTTTTTATTTGCAAAAAGCCAAACAAAAATAAATAACGAAGTTGCTACACCAAGCCATGCACTTCTTGATCTTGTTCCATAAAGAGTAGCTAAACTTGCTACCCACACCAAAATCAGCCAAATTTTCCAATCGTATGTTTTATGCCACGTTTGTTTGGTTACTATAGCCAAAATCGGAAGCCAAAAAATTAGGTAAGCGCCCAGTACATTTGGGCCACGTAATGTCGAAAGTATCCTTACATAGGCTTGATTATCGTCAACTGTAAAATAAGGTTTAATAATCGCATCAGAGTATCCAAAATGCTTCAAAAAATCATTAGGCAACAACAAAACTTGC
>CAZAXJ010000050.1:0-5690 GCA_964489075.1 uncultured Candidatus Saccharibacteria bacterium | reverse complement strand
GTTGATATTTTTATAGGGCTGTCTGCGGTTGCATTTATGTCTGGTAGTGATTTCTTTGTAACACAGGTAATTTGGGCGGCGCTCTATACTTTTTGGCTTGTTTGGCTTAAGCCTCGGTCTGACTCTATATCTGTTATGGTGCAAGCGCTTTTAGCGCAGTGTTTGGCGCTTGTTGCTTTTTATCAGGCTTTTCCAGAACAAAGCCTATTTGCCGGTATTGTTGCAGCATGGCTCATCTGCTACGCAAGTGCACGGCATTTCTTCAGTGCCTTTGATGAACCGCTCACAAAACTTATTGCACATATTTGGGCTTGGTTCGGTGCATCAATGGCTTGGATACTAGGACACTGGGCAATCCAGTATTTATATTTGCCGCAAATAGCACTCGTTTTAACTATTATCGGTTACGGTTTAGCGACACTTTATTATCTAAGTGTAAATGAGAAGCTTAAAAGTTCAACAAAGCGACAGCTTATCGGTATTATGTCATTATTATTGTTAATCGTTATTGTTTTTTCAGACTGGCAAGATAAAACAGTTTAATAGTCGGAGGTATAGGTGAAGACTGAGAAAAAAAGCATCAATTTAAATCGCCCAATTGATCTGAAGATGGGGATAGTGATAGTGTTATTGGCATTTATTTTTGGACTTGCAGGAGGAGTTATAGGTGTTAGAGTTTTCCCAGAACGCCTAACTTCACTCGGTAATACGGCAACTGGGCAAAGAGTTGTCTCAAGCCAAAGTGAGCTTATTGCAAGTATTGCAAACGATGTAAAACCAAGCGTTGTTTCTATAACAGTTAAGACTGAACATCAGACATCTACACTAGAACAGCTTTTTGGTGGGGAGGATAGTGTTAGTACCGGTGCAGGTACCGGCATAATTTTATCCAGTGACGGAATTGTTATAACGAACCGTCATGTAATACCCGAAGGCGTAACGAGTGTGAGTATAACTGATAGTGAAGGTAAGGTTCATGATAATGTGGAGGTTTTAGCACGTGATCCTAGAACTAATTTTGATGTTGCGTTTCTGAAAATCAAAGGAGTTAATAATCTTAAGCCGGCAAAGATTGGCGATTCGAGCAAAATGCGAGTTGGGGATGGGGTTGTAGCCATTGGCTATGCTCTTGGCGAGTTTCAGAACACCGTTACTAGTGGAATTATTTCTGGCCTTGGGCGCCCAGTGACTGCAAGTGATGGCGGCTCCAGCGCAGAGTCACTAACAAATCTTTTTCAGACAGATGCCGCTATAAATCCGGGTAATTCTGGTGGTCCACTCGTAAATATGAACGGCGAGGTTATCGGCATAAATACAGCCGTTGCAGGCAATGCCGAAAACATAGGTTTTTCTATTCCAACGAACGATATTAAAGCTCAAATTACCAGCATATTAAAAAATGGTAAGCTTGAAATCCCTTATTTAGGTGTTCGCTACATTGTGCTTAATGATGCCCTAAAACAACAATACAGCTTACCTGTTAATGAAGGCGCTTGGCTAAAGGCTGGTAACGATTCACAAGCCGTTGTAAATGGTAGCCCAGCCGATAAAGCGGGCTTAAAAGAAGGCGATATCATTACTAAGGTAAACGATACGAAGATAACTCAAGATGACCAGCTTTCAGCTGTTTTGAGTAGGTATAATATTGGCGATCAACTAAACATTACCTACTTGCGTGATGGCAAAGAACAAAAGACCAAGGCGACATTAGAAGCTGCGCCTAAAACTAGCCAATAGTTGTAAAAAGTAGGATAAGATCACGTTTTTCTATAAACTTAAAACCTGCTGCAAGTGCCAGTTTTTTAAGTTTTGAATGCTGTGATTCAAGTGCTTCGATAAGTAAATAATAAGTGGTAATTTTGTCTATTTCTGTAAAAAATTTACTATAAATATCAAGGCCTTCTTTGCCCGAAAATAGTGCGAGTGATGGTTCTTTTGTAATTTCTTTAGAAGTTACTATTCCATCTGGCACATAAGGCAAATTTGCACAAACGACATCAAATTTCTTTTTTTCAAAATCTTCGAACAAGCTAGTTTTTTTAAATGTAACCTGTGCACCTAAGGTTTTAGCATTTATTTTTGCGAGCTTAAGTGCAGGTTCTGAAATATCGGTTGCAGTAACCTTAGAGCCTGAAGCCTCAAGTGCAAGAGTTACCGCTATGCAACCACTGCCAGTACCTACATCAAGAATTTTTGGCAAGTTTAACCGAAGTGATTTTACAATATCAATCATATTTTCAGTTTCGGGGCGGGGTATTAACACATCTTTATTTACAATAAAATCTCGGCCATAAAATTCTTTTTTATTTAATAAATAGGCAATCGGAATTCTTTCTATACGTTGATTTCGAAGAATATTTAGTTTTACAAGCGTTGTGGCTGGCAGTGTCATATTGGTATGAGCAAGAACAATCGCGCGAGGAGTATCAAGTACATGTTCAATTATCAACAGAGCATCTAGGCGCGCAGAATCAATGCCTGCATCAGCAAATTTTTTAATAGTTTCTTCCAACCACTCATTAATAGTCATAGCTTTTAGCTTACCAGTATTCACAAACGCTAGCTTTATGTTTATGAATTTACACATATTTAACACGGTCGTGCATAATATACGTAAATTAACACCAAGCTAGTGGTTGTTAAGTTTAGGTTTCGGAGCTGATGAGTTTGCGTTCGTAGGCGTAGAGTTCGTCTACTAAATCTTGAAAATCGCCAGACATAAAGCCTGGTATGTTACTGCGACTATACCCAATGCGATGGTCAGTTATGCGATCTTGTGGGTAGTTATAGGTGCGAATTTTCTCAGAGCGGTCGCCACTGCCAATTAGCTTTTTACGAGCATCACTTAGTTGTTTTTGCTCTTCTTCTATTTTGTGGGCAAGCAGGCGAGAGCGAAGTACCTTCATCGCTTTGTCTTTATTTTTAATTTGTGATTTTTCGTCTTGGCAACTGACGACAACACCTGTTGGCAAATGAGTAATGCGAACTGCACTATCAGTAGTGTTAACACTTTGGCCACCGTGGCCGCTAGCTCTAAACACATCTATTCGCAAGTCGTTCGGGCTAATTTCAATATCGGTCTCTTCGGCTTCTGGTAAAACTGCAACGGTAATTGTGCTTGTATGAACACGACCTTGGCTTTCTGTTGCTGGAACGCGTTGTACGCGATGAACACCGGCTTCGAATTTAAAAATTCTGAAGGCATTTTCACCGCGCACGGCAAAAACAACTTCTTTAAAACCGCCAACT
Organism: uncultured Candidatus Saccharibacteria bacterium; assembly: GCA_964489075.1. Taxonomy (GTDB): domain Bacteria; phylum Patescibacteriota; class Saccharimonadia; order Saccharimonadales; family CAIOMD01; genus JBBRSL01. Next base: position 2,441 of record CAZAXJ010000050.1, on the reverse strand, counting down.
TCACTCGGGCTTTCGTTAATAAGCTCTACTTTTAGGTTATGAGTTTCTGTATAACGTACATATGCCTTATATAACTCGCCAACGAATAAACTGGCCTCATCGCCACCTGCGCCTGCTCGCAGTTCTAAAATACAATCGCGCTCGTCGTTCGGATCTTTAGGTGTGAGTGCCTCATCTAATTCGCTGGTAATATTTGCTAGTTTTTCTTCTAAATCATCAGTTTCGGTTTGTGCTAACTCTGCAAGTTCGCCATCTCCATTTGCCAGTTCACGTGCTTCGTTCAGCTGTTTTTCTAACGAAACTTGTGTTTCGTATAAGCTGATAGTATTTTCTAGATAGCTTTGCCTACGCGCAAACTTAGGATAATCAGGCGTGCTGAAAATACTTGGGTCAGCTAGTTGTTGTTGTAACCCTGTTAATTCGTCACGTAAAGCTTTAATTTTTTGTTCCATATGTTTATAAGGTTACAGTTTATGAAAATAAATAAAAAGTGGTTGCATGAAGTAACAGTTACTATTTTTGCAACCACAAATCAAAGTAAGCTAAGATCCAAGCTTGGTGGCTTCTTCTTTTTCGGCTTTCTTAGGTTTGGCAGGTTTTTTAGCAGCAGCTAATTTGGCTTCGCGAGCTTTTTTTGCCGCCTCGCTTCGAGCTTTAAACTTATCTACTCTTCCTTCAATGTCTAATAACTTTTCATCGCCAGTGTAAAACGGATGGCTAGCGCTACTAATATGAACTTTTACTAAAGGATATTCTTTGCCATCTTCCCATTTAATAGTTTCGTCAGTCTTTACCGTTGATTTTGTAAGAATTTTAAACCCATTGCTTAAATCTTCGAACACCACTGCTCGATAATCGTTTGGGTGGAGATCTTTCTTCATAATTTACCTATATCGCTCGTTGATTTATAGATAGAGCACCGGTTAGCAGTGAGCTACTCTGCAGTCGGCATTGCTCAAAACCTCGTTATTATAGGCGTTTTAATCTGTTTTGTCAAAGGTAAGGGGTGTTTATTATTTGGGCTAAATAGCTTACAATCGAGCATAAGCGATACGAATAAGTTATGCGATACAAAAACAAGGGTAAATTTTTACTAAGCTTAGGGGTAGTTACGTTAGTGCTATTAAGTACATCGTACGTTTACTTTTTTTTGGCGAGCTCAAAGTCGGATTTTACTAGTAAAGCAGCGAGTTGTAGCGTTGATGCCCGTTTAGTAAATTCTTGTCGCCCTTGGCTAGGAGCAACTGTTGATGGATATTCGCAAGTATCAGGTGATAAAGCTGCTCAATTTGCCTACGCAGAAAAGCGCTTAAATGATCCAAGCGTGTTAGATAGCCCAGGTAAGGTAGTGGCAATAAATCGAAAACTAGATTTTGTGCATTTTTTTCACCCAGTAGGTAACGATGTTCTTACTAGTACCGAAAAGAGCTATATTAATCGCGCAAACACATATGCAATTATTAATTGGAAGCCAACAGATGTTTGGGCACAAGCAGATGGCACAAATGCAACAGTAAACCAAAGAATTAACTCGATAGCCGATAGCATAAAGTCGGTTGCTCCTAAAAAGATTATATTTACGCTATATCACGAACCTGAAGATAATGTTTCTAAAAAGCCTGATGCGTGTGCCGGGACTCAGTTAAAAGCAGACGCAAGTAGCGGTAGCCCAGTTGAGTATAGAAGAATGTGGCAGACTGTTCGCGATAGGTTTAATGCACGAGGAGTAACGAATGTAGTATGGGCTATGAACTATATGGGCTATTCGGGTTGGGACTGTTTAGTACCGTACTTGTGGCCCGGAAATAATTTGGTTGATTGGGTTTTGTGGGATCCGTATGCGCATAGTGCAATAACCTTCGAATCAAGCGTCTCACGATTTTATAATCATTTATCTAGTACTTCTAACATAGACCATAATTACAGTTCAAAAATATGGGGAATTGCAGAGCACGGGTTCGGAAATAAAAATGGCGATAGTACACAGGCGCAAGCCATTGGCTATTGGGATCAAGCCCGTACGGCGATTGTAAATAATAAATTTCCAAAGATTAAGCTATACACTGTGTTCGATACTAACGTTAACGGTGATTCGCAAGTGGGAATGACTTTTGGCGGACAAAGCGCACCTAGCGAACAGACTGCCTTTAATGCCTATGCCGCAGCTATGCAGGCTATTGGTTCAAACACTACTAATGGTGGTGGAGGTACAAGTGGCGGAACAACCAATGGTGGTACATCGGGAGGAGGGTCAACAACGAGCCCTAAGCCAAATAGTGGTAGCGGTACTGTAAGAACGAGTACTGGACAGCAGGTTACGAACGTACAAAACGACGCTAACATAAATCAGGGCGAGCTTGTAACACTCGATGAATCGACTGTTTCTAATTCTGAAGTCGTAAAGGTAGAGTTTTATTTGAACGGAGAACTTTATCAAACAG
>CAZAXJ010000049.1:0-5743 GCA_964489075.1 uncultured Candidatus Saccharibacteria bacterium | reverse complement strand
CTTAAATTATGCCATATGAGCTTCTTCGGGCTGCGGGAACTCGTCTGCTGGCGAGCCAACGTTTTCGCCCTTAAGCAGTTTACCCATATCTGCCACTAGTTCGACCAAGCGGTTACTGTAACCCCATTCGTTGTCGTACCAAGCTACTACTTTTACTAAATTACCGCCGACTACATTAGTTAGGGGTAAATCAATCGTACAGCTGTGGCTATCGCCAATAAAATCGGTACTAACTAGTTCTTCTTCTGTTGCTGCTAAAATTCCTTGGTAGTAAGCTTCTCCGGCAGCTTTTTTAAAAACTTCTTTTACTTCATCAATTGTAGTTTCGCGTTTAGTAACAACAACAAAATCACTAAGTGATACAACAGGAGTAGGTACACGAACGCTTAACCCACCAAAGATACCTTGGATTGCAGGTAATGCTTTACCTGCAGCTATACTTGCCCCTGTAGTAGTCGGCACAATTTTGATTGCTGCGCTTCGCGCTTCGAGCAGATCTTTGGCCGGCGCATCTTGCAAACGTTGACTAGCTGTGTAGCTGTGAACTGTTGTCATCATAGCCTTTTCTATACCAAAATTCTGGTTCAAGATGTCCATTATTGCTGTTATGCAATTAGTCGTGCAGCTTGCATTACTAACAATATCGCCAGCCTCGGCCAGCTTATCTTCGTTAACACCAATAACAACTGTGCCGGCGCCTTCGCCTTTTGCAGGTGCACTAATTACTACTTTTTTGGCTCCTGCTGGGTCAATATGCGCCCTAGCTTTGGTTGGATCAACAAACAAACCTGTACTTTCAATAACAACATCAACCCCCAGATCGCCCCAAGGTAGTTGCCCCGGATCCGTCTGTTTGTATACATGAATAGGTTTGCCATCGACAATAATATTTTCATCATCAAATTCAACTTTATGATGATAAGCACCATAAGTACTGTCGTGTCGTAACAAATGTGCAAGAGTTTTTGTATCTGTTAAGTCATTTATAGCTACAACTTCTAAATCACTTCTGTCGAATGCAATTTTAAATGCGTTGCGGCCTATCCGCCCAAATCCGTTAATCGCTACTTTAGTTGCCACTTATTAACCCCCTTAATTTCGGTATTTGGCTTTATTGTATAGCCTTAAGCGTTATACCTCAAGAAATTTATTTGTATCTTTTTATGCATTCGCCAATGATTTTTTTGGCTTCTTCTGCATCGCCCCAGCCAAGTACTTTTGTGCTACCTAGTTTTTTTAGGTCTTTGTAGTGCGTAAAGTGATGCTCAATTTTACGTTTCCATTGTTCATGCAAATCACTAAAAGAAGTAATTGCATTATCTGTATTGCGATCGTCCGAAGGCACGCAAACTATCTTGTCATCAATTTCGCCATCGTCTTCAAACTTCAAAACTCCAATTACATTTGCCTTCAAAAACACACCCGTTGGTATCGGATCATTTGTAAGAATTAAAGTATCTAGTTCGTCGCCATCTTCATCTAGTGTTTGAGGGATAAACCCATAATTACATGGCTTGGCAAAGATACTTGGCTCGACGCGGTCTAGCTCGAAAGCTGCGATTTCTCGGTTCCATTCTATTTTTAATGTAGACCACTTAGGAATTTCTACTACAGTTGTTATGACACCATTTTCGTAGTCGCCAGGCGTTAGCACCTTATTATAATCAGCCACTTGTGGGTTCTCCTTGAATATTAGTTATTTTCGCTTACACTCAAGTATACTATATATCTGTTATGCCTTTTATTTCACACAGAGGAGCCCGAGGATTGGCGGCAGAAAATTCACTAGATGGAATAAAAATAGCTGCTAAATTAAATGTTGAATTTATTGAATTCGACATTCAAAAAACTGCTGATAAAAAATTAGTTTTGTTTCACAACCAAAGCATTGATGGCCAAAAAATTTCGGAAATTACCTATAAAGAATTATTAAAAAAACACCCTGGCGTTCCAGAACTTAGTAGTGCACTTAAGGCCTGCGGGGACAAAAAACCTCTTGTAGAAATTAAAAGTCTAGAAACTGCGAAACTTGCCCTTAATACTTTGAAAAAACATAGCGATTTAGCTGTAACTAGTTTTCTGGCCGAAGAAATTGTTTTTTTGCGCGATAATTTACAAAAACAAACACTCTTTATAATGCAGCCTAAACACCCTTTTGGCCTACTGAAAAAGGCAACAAATCTCGGCGCAGATGGGATTGGTGTAAATAAAAACTGGGGATTTATTTTGCCATTCATCTACAGCCGAGCAAAAAAACGGAATCTTGTTATCTACACCTATACAGTAAACAATAGATTTATCGCAGCATTGCTTTTAAGCCTTATGCCAAACCTTTTTATTTGCAGCGATAATCCACAAAAACTTGAGAATCTTGAAACAACTAAAAAACTTGCCGTGACTTTTTTATTTGTTGTTACATTTTTATTATTTTTTAAACTTGGTTTTCTTGTCGTAAGCGCATTATGAAAAAAAATAGTTTTTGGGTTTTTACTATCATCACTTGTTTACTAATTTTGATTTTATTGGTGTGTTTACTATTGTTAACAAGAAACCGTTCGAGTGATATTAGCCCTCCATCGACTGCCAATGAAATAACCATAAAAAAACTTGAAAACCATAACACTTTGGAAACTTGCTGGTTTGCTTATAGTGGGAGAGTCTTTGATATTAGCAGGCTACTGGTGCAAAAACCAGATCAAGTAAACAATTTTGTTTCGCTTTGCGGTAAAAATATCAACACACTGCCAGAAGGGTTTAAAAAAGCATCTGATTTAACCCAATATCAGATAGGTATTCTTACACCATAATTATTGAGGCAACAAAACACCAGTTATAACGTGGATTACACCGTTAGAGGTAGTAACATTTGCTTTATTGACTGCTGCTTTATTGCCTTTTGCATCGACTATGTATAACTTACCGTTTGTAACCTCAACAGTTATTTCTTGGTCATTTATTGTTTTTAAGCGTTGCCCATTTGTAAGCTGTTCCGCAGATAATTTTCCTTGGACGATATGATAGTTAAGGATGTTTTTAAGTGCCTGTGAATTTTCTTGATTTTTGAGCATATCAAATGTGCCGTCCGGTAAATCATTAAAGCCTTTATTTGTCGGGGCGAAAAATGTGAAAGGACCTGTTGCTTCAAGACTCGATATAACGTCTGCGAGTTTTATAAGTTCTGACACGGTAGATAAGTCTGGTGTTTCTCCAACAATTTGAACGATATCTTTTGTTGTACTTTCGGTTATTTGAGTTTGAGGTTCGGGTTCTTCTTGATTATTATTTTTTTGCATGTAAAAAAAAGCGCCTGCAACCAACGCTACTATTCCTATTGTTATTGCTACGATTAACAAAACTTTATTTTTTTGCATTCCACCCTACTTTACTTTTGCACCACTGCGTTGTTTTGCCTCTAAAAACTCACGAATATGTAGTGCTGCCGTTGCACCTTCGCCTACTGCACTGGCGATCTGCATTGTGGCGCCACTCCTTACATCGCCTGCAGCAAAAACACCTTTAAGTTTTGTTTGTAAATTTGCATCTGTCTTAATAAAACCAACTTCATCCAATTCAATTCCGCTACCTCGTAAAAATCTAGTGTTGGGTTTTAGGCCAATAAATACAAAAACCCCGTCTGTTTTAAAATCAACTTTCTTATTAAGAGCTTTATCTGTACCAACAACTTTTTCAACATTTTTACCATTACCTACAATTTCATCAGTTGTCGTATTAAAATGAACAGTTATCTTATCGTTTTTTGCAAGCTCGTGCTGCAATACTTCGCTCGCCCTAAGTTCTGGACCACGAACCAACATGTCAATTTTGCTCGCGAACTTAGTTAAGAATAATGCTTCTTGCGCCGCTGAATTACCACCACCTACGACAACAATATGTTTGTCGCGATAAAATGCACCGTCACATGTTGCGCAAAAATGTACGCCACGCCCGTAGTAAGTTTCCTCGCCCGGAATACCAAGTTTTTTGTAGTCACTGCCTGTAGCTATAAGCACCGAGTTCGAAGTAAATTCGCCGCTTGTAGTATTTAAAACTACTCTGTCTTTATTAGAAGAAAGTGATAAAACTTCTCCGTACTCAAACTTGGTTCCGAACCGTTCCGCCTGTTTTTGTAAGCCGTCAGCTAATTCCAAACCAGCAATACCTTCGGGGAACCCTGGGTAGTTATCGACCCAATCGGTTATTGCAGCTAAGCCCCCGATGACACCTTTTTCGAACAGTAAAGTATCGATATCTTCGCGGGTTGTATAAACCGCTGCTGCTAATGCAGTTGGACCTGCACCAATAATAATTACTTCGCGATGATTATCAGGCTCAGTATTTATGCCAAAAATTTCTTTTAGTTCAACCGGCGAAGGTTCTACAAAAACCTTGCCGTCTATGTCGATCGTTGGAGTTGCTCGCTTGTTGCCATTGAGCGCCAACATTGCTTCTTGAGCGCCAGGATCGTCATCGATATCAAAAGCCTTGTATTCTATATTATTGTCGTCAAAGAAGGTCTTTACCATCTGGCAATCTGCGCAAGATTTTTCTCCGTAATAAACGACCTTTTGTGACATTTCTTACCTATACGACTGCTGGAACTAACTTTGCTAAATTATAACCTACTACAACTTCTTTAGAGTCGTCATTTTTAGTAATAACTGTGACTGGAACAGCCATTTGACCGCTAACTTGTATTGCTTCTTGCGCTCGTTCCGGAGTGTTATCTAAATTCACTTCATCATACGGAAGGCCCTTGCTATTCAACCATTTTTTTACCATAACGCAGTAAGCACATGTGTTCGTGGTGTAGATTGTTATGTTCTTTGCCATGATATCCTCTTTTTTGTAACTTTACTTTTTATAGTTTATGGTGTCTGTTTTTGTTTGTCAAGCACCATATGTGCCGTTATTGACCTACTTTTACTAATTCTACATCAAAAACTAATGCTGCGTTAGCCGGAATATCGGCACTAGGGCTACTTGCACCATACGCAAGTTCGGCTGGAATATATAAGCGCCTTTTTCCACCTTCTTTCATACCTGGAATCCCTTGAGACCAACCTTGTATTACTTGATTAAGACTAAGCGGAACTGGTTGATTACCATCACTATCATGCGAACTTTGAAATATTTTACCTGTCTCAGCAACAGCACCCGTATAGTGCACTGTGACTGTATCGCCAGCCTTGACCTCGGCTCCGGTACCAACGACGATATCTTCTGTTTTAAGTTCAGTAACGTTTGCGTTTGGTGTAAAGTTTTCCAGTTGTGTTCCTTGCAATTTACCCTCCTTATTTTGTTGCGATTGCTGTAAGGCTTCTTCAATTTTTTTATTCTGTTCGGCTTGTTCTTGTGCCTGCATCACATAAAACACTCCGATTCCGATTGTTGATACGGTAAATACTATTGCTATCAATAAAATGACTATCCTTTGCATTTTTGTTGACATCAGTAAAAAATCTCCCTCTCTGGTCTTATTCCAATATAGTATAGCCCATTATGCCTTGGCCCGTTTGTTGTGTTTTTTGAAAACCAAATACAAACCAGCTATCACAGGCAACAACACGCCTAAAAATGCAATATTTTTTGATATAAATGCGAGCGCTACAGTTAAAGCAATTGTTGTCGCCAACCACGCTAAACCAACTTTACGGCTTACATGGACTCTTAAGAATTCTGCACCTAAGTAATAATATGGGAATACCGTTATAACCAAGAATGTGCTGCTTAGCAGACCGAATAT
>CAZAXJ010000048.1:0-5794 GCA_964489075.1 uncultured Candidatus Saccharibacteria bacterium | reverse complement strand
TTTGCCATGGCAATTTGCAGTGTACTCTGCAGAATCGCAATAAACTAAAGCTTTTAAAAGTCTATGCCACTGTTTGCAAGGTATTTGTTATCAAAGTGATGCTTTAACTTTGTCATATTGCTGGCAATATCTACATGGTCTAAAAGATCTTTCGGGAAGTTCCTGCCAGTAACACACAAACTGGTTTTTGGGTTACGGTCTTCAATAAGTTCAATTAGTTTTTGTTGTTTAAGCAGGCCATCGTGAACAGCATTATTAATTTCATCGCAAATTACCAAATCGAACTTACCACTTGTTGCAGCATCTAATGCTTTTGCATACGTTTCTTCGGCCATTTTTTTATGTTCACTTTCGCTAATGCCTTTAGCACTGAGTTCTCCGGCATTATAAAAACCAGCCCCACCCTTGTAAAAATATAATTGATCGCCAAAAACAGGCGTAATTTTTTCTATAAATTTGTGTTCATTGACTTTCCAGTGCTTAATGAACTGAATATATGCAACCCGCCAATCGGCACCAAGTGCACGAATCATTAAACCAAGGCTCGCACTGGTTTTTCCTTTGCCTTCTCCTGTATAAACAACAACTACGCTTTCTTTTGTTTTGTAATCTTCAAATGCCATTTAATTTTCTTTCTGTCGTAAGCCTCTCATAATTAAAATACGTGCAATGCGATCAGCTTCAATTAACTGCTGGTTATAAGGTTGGAGCTCATTGTTTTCTCGCAAGCTCTGTATAGCTGCAAGTGGCACACTATTGTTATATTCTTTTGTTAATTCGGTTAACTCCTCAATTTTATCAATATCAAGCTTTACTCTTATACTGGCACCTTCTTTAAAATATTCACTCAAGTATTCGAATGTCGCCCCATCAATTTTTCGTAACCAAGCTTTGCGTATGTTTTCTTCCGCGCTTTCAACTTCATCGGGGATAATATCAAGTTTCTCGAGTACAAGCACTATTACCTGCCTGCCACTTGGATCGCGGTGCATTTCTAGTTTGGTTTTAACATCGGCAGCATTTACCGAACCTTCGATATAAGACTTTTCGGTTGCTGCTAGCACGTCTATTTTTTGTCTTTTTTCGGGGGTGTTTGCTTCGGCTGTTTCTATGCTCATTGCTCTCCTCCTACAAAGTTAATACCATATATAGCGTAGCGATTGCAAATCAGAACACTAAATATCCTGTTTTTGCTATTTTGTACGAATTGCTTGTAAAGCTGCGTCTATTGCAGGGCGATCAAACCCTAAAATTATTTGTTGTCCGATTTGTAACACGGGTACACCCGCTTGTCCTGTATGGTCAATAATCCACCTTAGTCCTTGCTGGTCGGTAGAAACATCAATCTCTTCAAAACCCACTTTGTTGGCGTGTAAATAGCTCTTTGCCATCTTACAATATCCGCAAGTTGGTGTGCTGTAAATGGTAACTCCCATACTATAATTATTATAGCAAGTGTTACTATGAAAAGGTTATGAAAAATCTGATTGAGAGGCTAAAAAATATATCGGTAAAGTGGTGGCTAACACTTGGGATTGTTTTTTTGCTTGGCATTATTGCGGCATTTGGCATACGTTTTATATTTGTTGATAAGCCCGAAGCTACCCATTATCATGCCAACTTTGCAGTTTATGTAAACGATAAACGTGAAGAATTCAAAGAATTTACCTTTTACGAAGAAATTCAGGCATGCAGCCCAAAAAATAGCGACAATCCGCGAAGTCGGGTGCATATGCATAGTCAAAAAAATAGTGAAGTTCATGTACACGATCAGGCGGCAACATGGGGTCACTTTTTTGCGAACCTAGATTACGGCTTAACTAATGATCTTTTAGAAACACAAGACGGAGTTTACCAAGATGGCGTTGACGGTAAAAAACTAACTTTTATTTTGAACGGAAAAAAAGTAGATGACATTTATAACCGGACGATTGGTAATGAAGACACGCTTCTTATTAATTATGGTAGCAATGACGAAAAAATAATTAACGAACGCTTTGCGCAGATAGCTAAAACTGCCGAAGCACTTAACGAAACTCAAGACCCGGCTGCATGTGCGGGTAGCCAATCCGAATCGTTAATGGACAGGTTTAAGCGAACTTTAGGTATAGAAGAAAGCCATTCTCACTAAACAAACACTTGCTTTTTTAAGGCAATACTTTTACTGTTAGCGTATAACAGTTAATAAGGAGGGTTCTATTACTATGAAACAGCGACATGTTGCTGCCCTGCTTGCAGAAGCTCTCGGCGTGTTCGTGCTTACGATGGTGGTACTTAATGTAAGCCGCTACGGACTGCCGTTATTTACTGCGTTAGCAGCTGGCTTATCAATAGCTACATTTACAAGTGCGGTTGGCTTTTTGTCTGGTGGGCATTACAATCCAGCGATCACACTTGGATTTTTCAGCTTACGAAAAGTAAGCTTTGTGCGGACAGTTGCTTACTTGGTTGTCCAAGTTCTTGGTGCCGTTGCAGCTTGGCAACTTTATGAATATTTTACAGAAAAAACTCTTCGCAATACTACAGTTCCATTTGATTGGCGCGTGTTTATTGCGGAAGCGGCTGGTGCGGCAATCTTTGGTATGGCATTTGCAGCTGTTGTTTGGCAAAAAACAACTGGTTGGCAAGCAGCTATCACAATTGGCTCAGGCTTGTTCTTAGGTTTGACAATTGCGGGTCTTGCTTCAAATGCAATCCTAAACCCTGCTGTTGCCGTTGGTATACGTAGCTTCGATATGAACTACTTCCTAGGCCCAGTTGTAGGTGTGCTTGTTGGTATGAACTTGTATACGTATGTAATGAGCCCAGCGCTTAAGGCGGCCTCAGCAGCAAAAACTGTTGTTGCAGCGCCTGTAGCTACAAAATCAGCCCCAGCGAAGAAAGCTACAAAAAAGAAGACTGCGAAAAAATCTAACAAAAAATAAGTAGAAACTTTTTTAAAAAACGCCTGCACTTACGCAGGCGTTTTTATTTAACCATCTAACTTGATAACCTATAATGGTGACTCCGCTAAAAGCAAAAAAAAGAATACTCACGCTAGATCTTATGCGTGGTTATTTTATTCTGATTATAATTATCGACCATTTGGAGCGGTGGCCGGGTATCTTCGACTGGATTACTGGCCAAGGGCGTTTGTGGGTTTCGGCTGCAGAAGGATTTATTTTACTTTCTGGTGTGATGATTGGTTTGATACGTGGCCGTAAAGAGCTTCACAAACCAATGAAGGAAGTATCTAAAAAAATTCTAAAAAGAAGTTTTATTTTATATATTTGGGCGATTATAACTGCGCTTTTATCTATTTTAATAGTCAAGCATTTATTTGCAGGCTCCTACTTCTTCCCTTACCCACCCGGTACAGATAGCTTTAGTGCTAGCCAAAATGATTTATACGAACTGCTTACTTTTAGGGCAATTTTTGGCTGGTCAATTTACTTGCAGGTATATGCCGTGTTTCTATTCTTTTCGCCATTTGCAGTTTGGCTACTTAGAAAGGGCAAGTGGAAGTTACTGCTGGCTATAAGTGTGTTGATTTGGGCTGTTGGTACCAGATTGAACGCACTAATAATTAGTTGGCAACTACTATTCTTTATTGGAGTAGTAATAGGTTTTTATTTTGATACGCTAAACGCAAAGTGGCATTCGTATAAACACCGCAGAGCTGTTTCGTATAGTGCGGTCATTGCAACCTTAATTACAGTTGTCATAAGTACATTTGTAATTTTTGCGTGGACAGCCGTAAAAGCTGGCATGTTGCCATTTAACGAACAGCAGTTCATTGATTTTAGGGCTACGATTGATCCGTTCTTTTTACGCCAAAAATTCTTACCTTTGCATATGATTTTGACGTTTCTTTGGATATTTACACTTTATATTTTGGTTCATCGTTTCGAAGGTAAAATTAATAAATGGTTTGGTTGGCTGCTTGTACCATTTGGGCAAAATTCATTGTTCGTGTATATCGTGCAAGGGTTCGTTATTATAGCGGCCAGTACCCTTATACCACACACCCAAAACATGTTTATTAATGCTGCAATAATAGCAAGCGTAATAATGATAGTTTGGGGTATTACGTTCATTAAACCGCTCTATAAAATTATTCCTCGTTAATTTTTACTACCGGTTCAAAGTAGATTAAGTTATACTGCTTCTAGTGAAAAAGTGGATACCGATACTGATTCTTGCTGCCGCACAGTTTGTAATGGTTCTTGATGGAACCGTTATGAACGTTTCAATATCTACTGTTGCTGCCGATTTAGGCACAGATATAACAGGTATGCAAACGGCCATAACTGTATTTACCCTAACTATGGCTGCTTTTATGTTAACTGGCGGCAAATTGGGTGATATTTTGGGGCGTAAAAAAGCTTTTAAAGTTGGTGCGGTTATATACAGTGTTGGCTCTTTAACGACTGCCTTGGCCCCGACTTTGGGTGTACTTTTTTTGGGCTGGTCTATTGTAGAAGGTTTGGGAGCGGTATTGGTTATACCCGCAATCGCTGCTTTGGCAGCGGCAAATTATAAAGGAAAAGATCGAGCAATTGCCTTTTCGGTAATCGGTATAGCAATCGGTTTAGCTACTGCTCTTGGGCCGGTTATTGGGGGTTTTGTAACTACATACTTTTCATGGCGTTATGTATTTGTGGCAGAAACAATCGTTTTAATATTCGTATTATTGGTATCCGGTAAAATTAATGATTCAAAAGTTTTAAATAAGGTAAAGCTCGATATACCTAGCGTAATACTATCTGCAAGCGGAATGGCGCTTTTGGTATTCGGAGTTTTGCAAAGTAGATCTTGGGGTTGGGTACGACCGCTCGGTGCGCCCGAACTAAACGGGCAAGAAATAACACCGCTTGGGATCTCAATGGTTGCATATCTAATTTTGGCAGGCATAATTGTGCTTAAACTTTTTTATAACAGACAAGTCAATTTAAGCGCCAAGGGCAAACAACCTCTACTTAACGTGGCGATGTTCAAGCTGCCCGTTTTAAGAAGCGGGCTTATAATGTTAACGGCTCAATTTTTTACAATCGCGTCTTTGTTTTTTATCATTCCTGTGTACTTACAAACAATTCTTGGCTTTAATGCACTTGAAACAGGCTTAAAACTAGTGCCACTATCAATAGGGTTGCTTATTTTTACAGTTGTTGGCTCTAAACGCTCTGCAGTGCTTTCGCCAAGGCGAATAGTGCGCGCGGGTCAACTTACCATGGCAGTTGGTGCCTTATTTGTTTTTAGTTCTATTACTCCAGATTTAAATGATGCCCTGTTTTGGCTTGGGCTTTTCTTTGTGGGTGCAGGATTCGGTTTGTTAGCTTCGCAGCTAGGTAACGTTACAATGTCGGCCGTTAGCGAAAAAGAATCTGCAGAAGTCGGTGGCCTGCAGGGTGTATTTCAGAACATGGGGCTTTCGTTTGGTACGGCACTTATAGGTTCAGTTTTCATACTTACACTTACCTCGGGCTTTACTGCTGCAATACAAAGCTCTAACTTAAGTACTGATACAAAAAATGCAATAACCGCTCAAACAGGAAATGGTGTGGGTATTGTTAGCGAAACTCAAGTCGAGCAGTATATTACTGATAACGGAGGTAGTGAAGAAACTGCAAGCGAGGTTGCAGATATCTATCAAGAATCACAACTTGAATCACTTAAAATTAGTATGTTTTTTGTTTTTGCATTTTTAATTGTTTCGTTAATATTTTCTAGAAACCTACCAACAAAAGTCACGTAAAAAGCCTCTTTTTTATCAAGAGGCTTTTTAATAAATTTAAAATCTTTTTACAGGCCTAGA
>CAZAXJ010000047.1:0-5968 GCA_964489075.1 uncultured Candidatus Saccharibacteria bacterium | reverse complement strand
TTTCGGCATTTGAATTTCCCTGTATATTACTTGGAGTGCTTGATATTGCCCCAAAAGAATCAATAATAATACTTGAGAGAACATTGTATCCTGCGGCAGAAGGGTGGACCTTGTCGCTACTGATAAGCGCTTTATTTGAATTTACCTTTGCAGCCCAGTCAATAACCTTGTAATTAAATTCGTCAGAATTCTCGTTTAAGACCTTATTTACGTTGTTCATATTTGCCTGAAGATCGCCGCGCGTAACACCAACATTTACCCAAAATTTTCGCGCAGTCCCGTTATAGCTATTTATTTTTTTCATAAGTTCAGGAACACCTTTTTGGTAATTATCTGGGTTGGTTCCTAAAACAACTAAAATGGTTCCTGACTTTTGAATTACTTCTTTGTCTTTTTCGACAGCACTTAGTGCTGAATCGCCCTCACCTCCACCATAAACACTTCGCCCCACTACACCATTAAAACTTACGTCAGTGTAGCCTTTATCTTTTAATTTTTTAGCAAGTTCATTTTGTTGTAACCCAACAGACAGTGAATCGCCCACAATATAAACATTGCTGTTACTAGCCAAGTTACTGGTAATGGCGCAGTCATTAAATGAGTTAGGATCGTAAAATGTTGTTTCGGTATAAATACTTTTTAAATCACCATCGCTTAATGCATAACTTATACCTGAGGCTGAGAACAATAAGATAAAAACCAGAGACATAAAGACTATGTTTTTAAGTGGAAGCATCCTCACTTAACTACTCCTTGGACTAATCGAGCAACCGCCATAGTCTTTCCCGTCATTAATGTAAATTAAAGGGTTTTGAATTTTACCACTACCCATGTCAGCATACTCGAATTTTGTTGGGTCGGTAGTTATTCCAAAGTGCAAATGAGGGCCACTTGATCCACCAGGGGGGGCTGTATTTCCAGTGGTGCCTACTGGATCACCGGCATTAACTTGCTGACCACTCGAAACAGTTATCTTACTCATGTGTTCATAGACGGAATACAGACCGTTTGAATGCTGGATTATTAATATTCCCCATTCCCCACCGGGTGTTCCATAAACCTTGCCACTTGCAGATGCGTAAGCAGGTACATAGCTTACACTTATATCCAAACCTGGATGTGGCCCCTTACTTAATGGTTCGGCAAAACAAGAACTTATAGAAACAGGTGTTTTTACTGGCCATGTCCAATCTCCTGTAACAACTAATCCAGTGTCGTCTGGTTCTGGAGTTCCAGAGTCTAATCCTCCATCGTTGGTGTAGCCATAGATAGCGCCTAAACCACCCCGAATCGAAGTGTCTAATAAGGCACAGTTATATATTTTCTTTGCAATATCATCGTTGTCAGTCTTGCTATAAATATAGTCGTACCAAGCTTCTTTATTTGTTAGTAAGTTCCAAGTTATTTCTGTGTCAGGTGCCTTGCTTAAACCTAATACTTGCTGAATATTTGTTACGTTTTTTCTAGTTGCTTTTAGCGGATCTAAACTTAAACATTCTTTTGGAAAATCATAGCTTTCGACACCAGAAAACTCGTCTGCAGCGTAAGGGCTGGTTGCTGCCTTTGAACTAAAGCTGAATATAGACAAGACACTACTTTTTATTGATCCAAAAAGGCTACCGACAGTATTTGCTAAGTTTTTTTGGCTGCCAACAGTGTTCGCAAAACTAAAGGTTACCGTACTTGCTATAGAGTTTGGGTTACTTAAAGAAGCATACCTTTCGATAATATTTTCGTTTTTATATACATCTCTTTTATAACTATCTACAGTTCTAACGGCACTAAGCTTAGTTTCGGATGTGGTTTTTGCTGCACCCTGATAGCGCATAGATGCACTGTTTGTTGCAGCTCCACCCATTAGAATGTGATTGAAAAATACTCCACTGGCCTCTTGACCCGACATTGCTGGACCGGCTCCTAATATTGATGCCGCCTTTGCCGCTACCCAACTCATTAAGTCTTTTATGTTGTCTCCTAAACCAAGTGTGTTTAACACACCAGTCAACACACTAGAAAGTAACTTACCAATAGTTGCCTCAAAAAGGCCGTTTACAAAACCAACCACACTAGATAATCCAGTACCCTTATAAGCAGCAAATAAAGGGCTTAATATTGTTCCAACCGTACTATTCCAGCCATTCTGAATAGTGGTTGCCGTGTCAGCACTTCCAATTTTTTCGTTATCGCATAGGTAATGAAATTCACGTTCAGCAGCCTTTTTATTTTCTGGCAACAACATAGAGTCTTGATGATGCTCCGAACAATACTCTTCTTTATTTTTTGCAGCCGTGAATCCTTCTGCCTTTGCGTTTGAACTGCTACCCACAACACTCGTCCAACCTTCGCTATTTGAAACAGCATTAATAGTAGTCATAAATTCATCAACTTCTGGCCTAGTAACTTCGCCAGTTTTAAGTTGATCTCTGGCAATACTGTAGGTTGTAAACATGCCTATGGCTTGTGTAGCTCGGGCCATATAAACCATTTTTACTAAACTACCACTTCTTACATTTTCATCAACTTTAAAAAGGGTATCAAAAAACGAAATAATACTTACTGGTCCACTAAATTTTGATAATAATTCTTTAACTATCTTAACTTGCAATGTTCCTGCTATATCTTCGCCTGCGTCATTAGCGATACCAGAGCTAAGACCATCTTGTGCGGTTAGGGGATTTGTTTGATTAATAGGGTCTCCATTTTTGTCAGTGCCGGTTTTCGTTTGGCATTGAGGGTCTTTAGAGCCTTCACATGTTGAAGCTGCCACAGTCACTCCTGCTCTGTTATCGGGGTGTGGTGGGTCAGTTGAAGCTTTTTTACAGTCTGTTATGCCAAATATACATTGTATGAATTTACCTGATTTTGTGTTTTCGGGCAGTGCTTTTATAATTATTTTATTTCTAACGTTAATTTTCGTTGTATCTACTTTATCTCTGGTTTTTTCAAAAAAACGCCATTCTTTTATGCCAGTCATATTTTGGATATCTTTACGAACGTGTCGACGTTTCATTACCTGCCACCAATGAGTATTTTCGTTAACAGCTTTTTTTATTTCAGCTCTTGCAGCTTTTGAGCCACCTGCTTTATCGATATCAATTTTATTTAGTACGCCTGAGCTTATCTCCCCTTTTCTAATCATTGCATCTAACGACCCGTCTCTAAAATCAGAATTGTCTAAGCCAGCAACTTTTTCTCCATCAACTCTTAGTACAACAAAACTTCTACCGCCTACAGCAGCTTCGTTAGTGAATCTAATGCCTTTTTTTGCTAAGTCTTTTTCAAAACTACTTGTCCGCATAGTTCGATACCAGTCGCGAACAGGGTTGTCGTTATCAACATTGTTCGCTCTAAATAAAGGATTGTCATTGCTATTGCCGTCAATTTCCATCAATCTTAATTGAATATAGGCTCTCGTCCATTTTTCAGACCTTCCGTCACTCGCTGCAAGGTATCGGATAAAGCTTTTACTTTCGATATTTTGCATTAAATGATCTAGCTTAAATACGTTGAGAAACCCAAGGAGGGCAGCTATAACCATTATTATTCCAAACAATCCTCCACCAGCAGCACCCCAAATAGCTTTCTTTTTGCCATAACCGGCTAAACTTCCTTTTAATCCACCTTTTTTTGTACCGCTTGGTTTATAAAAACTTTCTCCACTCCCTTCATCTTTTTCTCTAGCATTATCGAATCTATTTTTTAAGTCTTCGTCTTGCTTTTCTGCTTCATTATCGGCTTCGCTTTCAGCTTTACGATCCTCATCTTGGGGCGTCGAATACCCGTCCTCAAGTTCACTGATTTCGTGAGGAGATAGCGAGTTTAAATCTTTGTTTTGATCGTCGTAGACCGACACTGGTTACCCTTGTTCTGTTCGAAGGTAATTATAACACTTATGCTTGCTTTTTGCTAACAGTAGTCGTCTTCGGTATTGTCATAAAGGTTTAGTCGACAACAACAGTGGTATTTGGGTTTGCTGAATTATCATCTTTGTCTGGGCTGCATCCAGCAGCAGGTAAGATAACTGCTAAAGCTAAAACACCAGCGCCAATTTTAACTAGATTAGGGTGTTTGTAAATAAATTCTTTAGATTTAGTTCGCAAACTAGATTCAGTGCCTATAACAGCCATACCTACCTCCTTATAAGGCAATTATATAACTAAGCTCTTAAACTGCAATTTATTGGTAAGGAATTTCGCCTGTGCCAGGATTTTGTAAGCCAATCTGCCCAGCTTGTTCAATAGCTTTTACTTGTTCGGGATTAGTTGTGATTAGGCCAGTTTCTGTTGGGCTGGCTGTAATTTGTATGTGTACGTGGCTTTGCCCAGCAAAGAACAAGCCCTGCCCTACAGGGAACTGGCTTAGGCGTTTGCGCTCTTCGCTAGTTAGTTTAAATACATCTGCAAGTACGTCTACAGCTGAGGTTGATTGTTTTAGCAAGATTTGCATTGATGCATTAGCTACAATTGCGCGGCCCATTCGTGAGCCCATAAAATCTTCAACGTCTTGAGTAATTGTGGTAATGCCCAAATTATATTTTCGGGCACGCTTAGCCAAGCTGAACAAAAAGTTAGCACTGTCTTCATATTTCATTAATTGCCACGCTTCATCAACAACTAAAATGCGACGTTTTTGATCTTGCTTTGTCTTGTTCCATATAAAATTAAGAACAATATACATAGCTACTGGCCGCAATTCGTCTTCTAAATCACGAATATTAAATACCACAAACGGATTGTTGATATCGATGTTGCTTTGTTGGCTAAAAATACCTGCAAATGTTCCACTTGTGTATTTGCGCAGGCGCTGAGCAAGTTGAGGACCTGTTCCCCCCATGTGCAGTAAAGTGTCATATAGGTCTGTAATTGTGGGCGGTGGTGCGGTATGTGTTAGCGGGTCGTTAGTAATGCCTGCTTTTGCATACGTTTCAATAAGTGCTGCATCTAAATCTGCTTCTTCAACTGGGCTAAGTGCCGGCAATATTGCCGTACCACCACCTTGCATTTGTGCTTGTGCTCCACCCATCATTAATCTAAGCAAGCCGTGTAGTGTTATTAAATTACTGCGCAACGCATTGTCGGCTTCGTCGGTATCAACGACTTGAGGTAAATCAAATGGATTAATTCTAGTCGGCGAGCTTAAACTTAATTTTACATAAGCTCCACCAACTGCATCGCTCATGCGTTGATATTCATTTTCTGGATCAACTATAAAAATTTCAGTACCCATCATTAAACTACGAAGGGTTTCTAGCTTAACTGTAAAACTTTTACCGGCACCAGATTTTGCAAATACCACACTATTACCGTTTTCTAAACTAAATCTGTCGAACAAAACTAGGCCACTGTTGTGCATATTTATGCCGTAAAGAATACCGTGATCATCGGTTAAATCTGCACTGGTAAAAGGAAAGCTAGTACTGATTGCTCCGGTGTTCATATTGCGTCTGATTTGTAACTGATCGATAAACTGAGGAATAGTGCTGTTTAAACCCTGCTCTTGCTGTGCACTAGCAGGTTTTGAATAAACTAATTGTTGCCCCAACATTGATTCCACTTTGTGACTAACAAATTCAAGCTCGTCTAGGCTGTCGCCATAAACAGTAAAATATAAACCAAAACGGAAGAACCGTTCTTCGCCAACTTGCAGTTTGTCTCGCATTTCTTCGGCATCTAAAATTGCTGCTTGTTTTGCAGGGTCACGAACACGGCCCTTTTCTGCATCTATTTGCAAGCCTGCTTCAAGTTGACCAACTTTTTTGCGCAAATTTTCTAGTACAACTTGGCTTTCTACTGGGTAAACATAAATAGATAAGTTCATTACTTCATCGATGTTAACCAGCCCACTCAACCAACCGGTATAAATTTGGCGGGGGTACCCGTACACATAATAAGTTCGTGCAAATCTTGTGCCAATTTGGAAATAACTACTCTGAAATTCGATACTACTTGGTGCAATAAAATCTCTTAGT
>CAZAXJ010000046.1:0-6009 GCA_964489075.1 uncultured Candidatus Saccharibacteria bacterium | reverse complement strand
CAGCCCAGATTTACAGTATTATCGGCAGTCGCTAACACCTAGTTTGCTTGATAAAGTCCACGGCAATAATAAAGCCGGGTTTGAAGAATTTGCTTTGTTTGAAATTGGTAAAACTCACAATAAAGTACATGGCTTAGACGAAGAAAATGTGCCAGGTGAAATTGAAATGACCGCATTTGTGTGTGCTGCAAATGCAAAAGCTACCAAACAAAAACAAGGAGCGCCCTTTTATGAAGCTAGAGCCTATCTTGATGCTTTAGCAGATAAGCTTGGTTTAAGTTTTGTATATGAATCAATTGATAAAGAACCCAGTTATCCAGTTACGGCACCATTTGATTACAAACGGTCAGCATATGTTAAAGCTACCTCTGGCGATTTTATCGGAATAGTAGGAGAATTTAAGCTAAGTGTTATACAAAAGTTCAAATTACCTCAGTTCGTGGCAGGTTTTGAAATCGGAACTATAGATCTTCAAAAGGCCGTTGAAAAAGCACCAATTTCTTACAAAGTGCTTAGTAAATACCCGGCTGTAGAACAAGACATTTCACTGCGCGTTAGTGAACAAACAAAGCATGGGGAACTAATTTCTGAGCTAAATAGGCAAATCGATAAGCTGAAACCGGAACATTCGGATTTTTCACTTAGTCCACTAGATATTTATAAAAAGGATGGTAAGGCCCATATTGCATTTAGATTAAAGCTAGTAAGCCACACTCAAACACTTAAAGCCAGTGATGTTAATAGCTTGCTTGATACTGCAGCCGAAGCACTTGATAAAAAATACGAAGCCCAAAGAATTTAACCTCTGTTAAATATATTGCTATTAGCAATTAAAAATGGTATGGTATTTTGGATGCCCCATATGTGTGAGGGCGTTGTATTTTGACAGGTGTTGTAAAAAGGTGTGTTTGGAATAGTTAAGGTTATCCAGATCTTAGCTTGCAGGTTCGTTTCCTGCCACACCACTCGGGAACAATAAGGGTAACGCCCACGCTGTGGGTTTTGTTCTCGATGGGTACCTAGGTTTTGCGGGGAAGCGGATCTGGGCACCGCACGGGCTGAAGTTCTATGGCAGAACACTCTGGCATTACCCCCTTACCAGAGAGGTAGAGGTTCGAGTCCTCTCAGTCCGACGGTTTTGCGCTAATCCCCCCGGCGCAGAACCAGGGCAGGGGTAGTGGTGTGATCTTAATCCTCCCCACACACTACCCCTGCCCACCCAACTTCTACTTAAGGAGTCAAAATGTCGATTTTTGGCACGAATCCAGTAGCCGAGAAAAGCTGTCCGGCCTGTAGGGGCCAAGGCAGTGTTTCTGGTCTCGGGGGCCTAGCCCGTCCAAAGTGCAATATTTGCAAGGGCAGCGGCAAGGTTCAGAAGTAAGGGAGTAAGTGAGGGCGCAGTTACCCATCGCCCCACTAAAACGGACGACAACACCTGTCCGTTCCCAGAGATAATTAACGAAAGTTAGTTGTTTGCGGGAACGGACAAAGTACTAGTAATACCCTGCTCTAGTAGCTATACTTTTAAAAGCGACTCATGAAAGATATTTGGAAAATAATTACATTTAGTAAACAACTTTGGCCGTTATATACAGCCATCAGTTTCTTTACAATTTTGCTAAGTTTAATGTCGCTTTTGCAACCACTGTTTACTGGCTGGGCAGTTGATGAAATTCAAAAAGGTAGTGCAGCAAGTGTAAAATATGTAGCCGGCTTAGCATTTGCAATTTTTTTACTTGATATCGGCAGAACATTTTTTAATAACATTGGTGGCTATATTGGCGACCAAATGGCGGCACGTTTGCGCCAAATTTTAAGCTCTCGCTACTATGCACATCTTTTAGAGCTTCCACAACGGTATTTCGATACAGAACTCTCAGGTAAAGTTATAAATCGGCTTAGCCGTTCAATAACTCAAATTACGAATTTCATGCAGATGATGAGTAACAACTTCTTGCAGTTTATTTTCAGTACTGTATTTTCGTTGGCTGTTGTTGCTTACTACAGCTGGCAAGTTGCACTCATGCTGTTTGCGCTTTATCCCATTTATATATGGATGACTTTTCGTAGCAGCGATAAGTGGCAAAAATACCAAGCAGAGATAAACCAACAATCGGACATCGCGACCGGCAGGTTTACAGAAAGTATTGGGCAAGTAAAAGTCGTAAAAAGTTTTATACAAGAAAAACGGGAGCTATCGTTTTTTAAAAATCATCTGTCACAAATAATAAAGATTACTCGTCCACAGTCAAAACACTGGCATATTAAAGACGTTCAACGAGGAGTAGTTTTAAATATTATATTCTTGGGTGTTTTTATGTATATTTTTGTTGCGGCAGCAAAAGGCCAATTCACTGCTGGGCAAGCTGTTGCGCTTATTTTGTATGCAATGCAAATTCGTATACCAATTTTCACAATTAGCTTTTTGGTCGAAAACACACAGCGTGCGATAGCCGATAGTCGCGACTACTTTAGAGTTATGTCGATAGAGCCTGACATTACTGATAAGCAAGGTGCAAAAAAAATAAATGCAGGAAACGGAAGGATTGAATTTGCAAACGTAAGCTTTGGTTATGATAAACGTCAAATTATAAAAAATGTCAGTTTTACGGCTTATGAAGATCAAAAGTTAGCACTGGTCGGAGAAAGCGGCGAAGGTAAAACAACACTTACCAACTTG
Source organism: uncultured Candidatus Saccharibacteria bacterium (assembly GCA_964489075.1). Lineage (GTDB taxonomy): Bacteria > Patescibacteriota > Saccharimonadia > Saccharimonadales > CAIOMD01 > JBBRSL01. Next base: position 3,329 of record CAZAXJ010000046.1, on the reverse strand, counting down.
CTTATTAGATTGTATGAGCCTAACAAAGGCCAAATTAGTATCAACAACCAAGATATAAGTAATGTAACACAAAAAAGCTTGCGTGAATCTATAGGTGTTGTATTTCAAGATCCAGCTTTATTTAGCGGTACAATTTTCGAAAACATAGCTTATGCAGAACCAAATGCAAGCAAGCAAAAAGTTATTGCAGCCGCCAAAGCTGCTAACGCTCATGAGTTTATTTCGAAGTTTGAAAAGGGGTATCAAACTGAAATTGGTGAACGTGGGCTAAAACTAAGCGGTGGCCAAAAACAACGAATTGCAATTGCTCGGGCAATCTTAAAAGACGCACCAATTCTAATTTTAGATGAAGCAACGAGTAGTTTAGATAGTAAAAGCGAAGCGCTTGTACAAGAAGCCCTAGAGCGATTAATGAAAGGAAGAACAACGATAATCATTGCACATCGTTTAAGTACGATTGCCCACGTAGACCAAATTGTAACCCTAAGTGGTGGCAGAGTTAATGAAGTCGGGTCGCCAGTAGAGCTAGCAAAAACATCGGGCATTTATGCAGAATTATTAGCCGCAAGTCAAAAGCAAGGGGTTGCGGCAAAAAAACGTTTGCGTGCATTTGAGTTAGCAAACTAGTCTGTTACTATCATAAGGAAAGAAACTCAACGAGAGGGGTAAAGTGGCTAAGCTTAAGAAAAAATTGTCTAAAAAATCTGTTGGACCCAAAACGAAAGTAAAGTTTACAAGAGCAGACGCAACGCTTTTACCAAAACTAAGCCTTTTCTTTTTTAATCGACCACGGTTAACGGCAATTTTGTGGCTTGCCGTATTTTTATTTGGTATTGCAAGCTACACTACGCTATTAAAACGAGAAGGCTTTCCGAACATTCAGTTCCCTATTGCCAGCATTAACGGCACATACATTGTTAATGATCCGGCAAAAGTCGATAGTGAAGTAGCGAAACCTATTACCGAGCAAATTCTAAAACAAGAAGGTGTTGATACGGTAATGACCCAAAGCTTTGATAATTTCTTTACGATTTTTGCGCAATATAAAGAGGGCACAGATGCGCAGGCAGCGGTTAATAATCTCGAACAAACAATCAAGGAAAATAACGTAGTACCAAAAGAGGCGGCTTTGACTTTTGCTGTACCATCTTTCGGTGTAACTGGCGCAAGTGCTCAAGATATTGATATTGCAGTTTCGTTTCATGATACTAACGGGCAAAAGACGACTGCTGAGCTTGCTAGCGAGGCTCAAAAATTTGCCGATCAACTAAAGGCGAAGAACCTCAATTTGGTCGAAGATGTGTTTTTGGTAAATCCGTTCGAACAGGCCGTTGATCCTCTAACAGGTCAACAAGCAACAGTGCAAAAGAGTTTTGACAGATTCGGCGAACGCATCAACGAGCAAAACAAATTTTACAATTCAGTACTAGTCGGCGTAACTGCTAAGCCGAATGCTGATGTCATTGAGCTTGACAACCAAATTCGTACAGCTACGGAGGAACTTAATAATTCTGGTCAGTTTACCGGCTATAAAGCGGCAGTCAGTGCAAGTTATGCCCCTGATATAAAAGAAAACATTAATGAGCTACAACGGGTTCTTTTAGAAGGACTAATTGCCGTGTTGATTGTTGGTTCAATTGTTATCGCTGTAAGAGCTTCACTAATAACTGTTATCTCGATGGCAACGGTGCTTGCATCGACAATCGGGCTTTTGTTCTTGTTCGGCTACACCTTAAATGTGATTACTTTGTTTGCAATTATTTTAAGTCTTTCGCTAATAGTCGATGACACCATAATTATGGTTGAGGCAATAGATGCGCAGCGGCGTAGAAATAAAGATGCCAAGAAAGCAGTTGAAGATGCTACACGCAAAGTAAGCAGGGCGATGATAGCAGCTACTTCAACAGCAGCACTTAGTTTCGCACCGCTTATATTTGTCGGCGGTATTTTAGGTAGTTTCATCCGTGCGATTCCTATAACGATAATTTCAGCCTTACTTATTAGTTTACTCGTAGCTTTGGTCTTTATACCGTTATTTGCAAAGTATATTCTTTTAGGCAAAAAACAGATGGGCGAAGGTAACGTGCACGAAGTAGCAGCTGGTATTGAGGCCAAGATTGCCAGATTTATTTCATGGCCAATGCTTTGGGCGCAACATTCAAGAAAGCGCTTAGTTTCGGTTGGACTCGTGGCTGTGTTTATTGGTTTAGGATTTATCTTTGCCAGTGGCATGATCGGTAAAAACGTTATCTTTAATATTTTTCCGGCATCAAAAGATGCAAACGATATTCAAGTATCAATCACGTTTCCTCCTAACACCGAAATTAAGACCGCAGAACAAGTTGCTAATAAAGCTGATGAACTTGTTGGCAAAGAGCTTGGTGTTAACTTCGAACAAGCCTCATATTATGGCATAGGGAACAATCAAAATGCGGCATTACAAGTTTCGCTTATTTCTTATAATGAACGTAGTGTTCGTTCGCCGGAACTCGTTGAACAATTACAGAAAAAATTTGATCAACAATTCCCCGAAGCCAAAGTAGCTGTCGCACAAATTGACGCTGGTCCTCCAGCTTCCGCCTTTACGGTACGAATTGAATCTGAAAATCGTGATGCTAGCTTTAAGCTTGCAGCAGACATAGCAAAGTTTTTAGAAAATCTTGAAATTACTCGCCCAAGCGGTAAGACGGCTCATCCGACAAATGTAACAGTAAGTAGCCCAGACACTTTTCTCCGATCGGATGGCACTCTTGGCGTGACAGTTAGTAGCGGGTTCGATGGCACAGATACAACAACCCTTGTAACCTTAACCAAGACTGAAATGGAAAAAGTGTTTACCCCAGAAAAAGTTGCTAGTTATGGTCTGGACAAAAATGCGTTAGTTTATGACTTTGGGCAAGAGAGTGAAAACCAGGATTCGTTCGCGACTTTGGCAATTGCTTTTCCACTTCTTCTGGTCGTAATTTATTTCTTACTTTCCATCCAGTTTAAGAGTTTGCTACAACCACTACTTATATTTATGGCAATACCGTTCAGTTTGTTTGGTATTACCGCGGGGCTGTATCTTACTAATAACCCGTTCAGCTTCTTTGCAATGCTTGGATTCTTCGCGCTCATTGGCCTAAGTATCAAAAATACAATCTTACTTACAGATTATGCTAACCAAGCTCGAAGAGGCGGAATGAGCGGAGTTGATGCGGCTCACGAAGCTCTTGCAGAAAGATTCCGGCCGCTTATTGCAACGAGCTTAACTGCCATTTTTTCACTTATTCCGCTTGCTCTCCAAAGTCCATTTTGGGAAGGCTTGGCAGTCGTACTTATATTCGGTC
>CAZAXJ010000045.1:0-6113 GCA_964489075.1 uncultured Candidatus Saccharibacteria bacterium | reverse complement strand
TATCTCCTATCAAGACTAATGTATAATCAGAGCCAATATGTTATCGCGAAAAGTTCGCTGGGTAATTAACATCGTTACCATTATTGCGCTTGGTCTTCTAGTTTATTTTTCGTGGGATCAAATACAAGAAGGCCTAAAAGAAATCGGTGGCGCAAAGTGGTCGGTGCTGTTCTTAATGATCCCTGTACAGTTAATTAACTACTATGCGATAGCACGGCTATATCGTGATTATCTGCGAAGTATGGGCGAAAAAGTCAAAATGACTACTATGTACAAAGTTGCTCTTGAGCTCAATTTTGTAAATCATGTCTTCCCAAGTGGGGGGGTCGCCGGGTTTTCATACCTGAGTTTACGGCTGCGCAATCGAGGAATTGCCGTTTCGCGTACAACCCTAGCTCAGAGCATGCGTTTTGCATTAACGTTTATAAGTTTCTTACTCGTATTATTTGTAGGCATGTTTTTACTTAGTTTTAGCAATCAAGTAGGCGGCTTGATTCTATTTATAGGTATCTCTATAACAGTTGCAACCATTATGGGTACAATAGCGGGCATATTTATTGTCAGCAGTGAAGCGCGGATACGAGCTTTTACCGCCTTTTTACCAAATGTTATTAACAAATTATTAAAACCATTCACAAATAAAAGGGATATCATAAATATTAGGCGAGTAGAAAAGTTGTTTGTCGAGTTCCATAAAGACTACGAAGTTGCTGTAAAAAATAAAAAAGGACTACTAGGGTTATTTATGTGGGCATTGCTTATTAACGTAAGTGAAATAGCAACTGCTTATTTAGCGTATATTGCGCTAGGGTCGCCAATTAACCCAGGAGCTGTTATTTTGGCATACGCTGTTGCCAGTTTTGCCGGGTTAGTTGCAATTCTGCCTGGCGGAATAGGTGTTTATGAAGCTTTAATGACAGCAGTGCTTACCGGTGCCGGTGTCCCAAAAGCCTTGGCGCTTTCAGCGACAGTAATATACAGGGTTGTAACGATATTTATATTTTTACCTATAGGTTTTGTGCTTTACCAACTTGCATTGCGTAGGGGATATGCGGAGTCGCCGCGTCGTGAAAGACGTAGTTCTATTACCAGTTGATTTTGTAGCGCTTGCTAACCAAACGTTCGAGCATGTGTTTGGGCTTTGCATTGTAGAAGGCGAGCTTGCTAATTTTCGTGTTAGCAAAGGTAAGTGGGTTTATTTTGATCTTAAAGATGAGTTTGCTAAAGTTTCGTGCTTTGCGAGCATCTATGCTTTGCCGGGTCCGCTTGCGGACGGTATCGTTGTGCGTGTGAGTGGAACACCTCGGTTACATCCGCAATTTGGATTCAGTATGACTGTGCAAACAATAACACCTGCCGGCGAAGGCTCAATAAAAAAAGCCTTTGATCTTTTAAAAGAAAAATTAATAAAAGAAGGGCTGTTTAGTCTCGAAAGAAAACGCAGCCTACCATATCCTCCAGAAAAAATAGCACTAGTTACCTCGATTGAGTCTGCTGCTTACGCAGATTTCATGAAAATTATTAGTGCGCGTTGGCCATTTATAGAAGTTACGGTTTATGATACGCAAGTACAGGGCGATGCAGCGCCCACTCAGCTTGCAGATGCGATAAGTTTTGCTAATAGGAGTAATGGAACAGATGTTTTAGTAATAACCAGAGGTGGTGGCAGTGCCGATGATTTGAGTACTTTTAATGATGAGCGTGTGGTTAGGGCAATAGCGGCAAGTCGTGTTCCAACCATTGTTGCGATTGGGCATGAAATTGACGAAAGTTTAAGCGAACTTGCCGCAGATATGCGGGCCTCAACACCCAGCAACGCAGCAGAGCTGTTGGTTCCTGATAAAACAAGCGAATTAAAACAAAATAATTTATTACAGATTCAATTTGCGCAAAGTGTTACGGCGTATATTGAAACGGCTATACAAAATAATGTATTTAAGCGGCAACATCTTCAGAAAACTGCTTTAAATATTGTAGATCAAGCTTTAATTCAAAATCAGCAAAAATCCCAACTTATATCTGCATATAATCCAAATCAAGTTTTATTAAGGGGCTATACTTTAACTCGCAGTATGAATAAATTAATAAAAAGTGTTAACCAAGTTAAAAAGGGTAATGAACTTGAAGTTTTTTTCGCTGACGGACGAGTAGAAGCAAAAATAACAAATGTTCATGGTAAGCTAAAAAAATGAAACCAAGATTTGATTACAAGAAAGCAAAAAAAGAACTGGATGAAATCTTGCTTTGGTTCGAGCTGGCAGATGTAGATGTTGACGCTGCACTCGAAAAATATGAGAGGGCCGAAATACTTTTAAAACAAATCGATTCATATTTAAACGATGCAAAAGCCAAGATTAGTTTAAAAGTTAATAAGAACGACAAATAATGGTTTTTTTGCTGGCAGTAATTATGGTTATTTGTTTTGGTGGCGTAATTTTGTTCGGTGCACCGTACGTTCCAACACTAAAAAGCCAGCGAGTAGATGCATTTGAACTTTTAAACTTAAAACCAGGCCAAACACTTTTAGAGTTAGGCTGTGGTGATGGAAGAGTACTCAATTTTGCTGCAAGCAAAGGTATAAAATCTGTTGGCTACGAGCTTAATCCGTTACTTTTTATAATTGCTAAGGTGTTAACATGGCGAAATCGACGTTCAGTTTCGGTAAGGTACGGTAATTTTTGGACTGTCAATTGGCCTCAAGCTGACGGTATTTATGTTTTCGCTCTTGCAAAATACATGAAAAGATTGGATAAAAAAATTACTCAAGAATATAAATATAAGAAAGTAAAGCTAGTAAGCTATACTTTTGCAATCCCGGGTAAAAAGGTCTCTAAAACAAAAAATGCGCTATATCTGTACGAATATTAAGAAAGCGCTGACTTATACCGTGTAAATCAAGAATGTGTTAGCATAAGTACGATGCCGCCAATACAAAATCAGGGAGCTCCAACAGGTTATGGAGCTTATCCACAAAACCAACCACAATTGCCTAAGCAAGGGAGCGGATTAAAATTACTCCCGATAACGATCATTTTGGGTTTTCTACTGTTTGTAAGCCTATTATTTGGACTTTGGGCCTTCAGCGGTTTACAAGATTACAAAACAAATAGCGATGAAAAAGCAGCTGAGGCAGTTAAGGCTGCTGAACAAGTACAAGCTAAAAAATTAGAAGCTGAATTTGCCGAAAGAGAAAAATCTCCACTTAAAACATATCAGGGCCCAGCTGACTATGGCAGTGTTAAAATTATGTATCCAAAAGTTTGGAGTGCGTATGTTGAAGAGGCAGGCGATGGCGATGCTTCGGTAAACGGTTATTTTCATCCTAATTTTGTGCCGGGCATTGAAAGTGAAACACCAATAGCAATTCGAATGCAGGTAAATTCTACAAATTATACCGAAAGTATAAAAGAATATGAAGACCAAGTCGCATCGGGCGAACTGACCGCAAGGCCCTTTGTTGCTGAACAGGTTAAAAATGTTAAAGGTATGCGTTTTGACGGCCAATTAGAAGAAGGTAAACGTGGGGCTGTTATTGTACTTCCGTTAAGAGATAAAACACTTAAAATTTGGACTGAAAATCCGGCAAATTTAGGCGATCTGAATAACATAGTACTTAAGAATTTAACCTTCAGCCCGTAATTTTAATTAACAAAACCTGTTATAATAGCTTTGGTAAATCTTTAACACCAAAAGAATAAGAGGGTAGCAGTTTTTGGGAACGTTAGAGGGTGGAATGAATAGTTTAGAGGGCTTAAGACCCTTGCTTTTTGAGTTACAAACGCATTTTATACGAATAAAAACATTGGCTGACACAAGTACGCCATTAATAACCAGAAAAACACAGTTAACAGATATAGAGCGTATAAGTAAGCACGCTTTAACAGTGCTTGATTATGCACTTTTTGCTATAGAAACAAAGCAAGCAAGCTTACCGTTGCATGCAGTATCGGCAGTTGCTGCAGCAGAAGAGGTAGCAAGTGAGCTTTCGCAGCTTGCTAAAGTGTATGATGTTAAGCTTCAGCTTGAAGTTACCCGAAAGCTACAGCCGGTGTTCGCAAACGAATCGGCTATAAAAGGGGTTCTTCATGGATTGGCACATAGTGCAATTACAGCTCAAACTATTGATCAAAAACGAACGGTAGTAATCAGTGTGCAAGCAACTCAACCAGGTAAGCAACGGTTGGGGGTTGTTGCACCTGGTTTGGGTTTTACAAGCAAAAGCATCAATAGGGCTCGTAATCTTGCAAATTCTGCTAGGGTTGTTGCACCGACCGAACTTTATTCGGGCGGTTTAGGGTTACTTGTTTCAGATGAGCTTACTAAAGCCTTAGATTCGGCACTAACAACGATTCGCCGACACAAGCAAAGTGGCGTTGGGTTTTATGTGTCTACAAGCAATCAATTACAATTAGTATAGATTTAATCTTTTGAGGTAGTTATGCGACTGTTGGTAATTGAGCCTGACAAAATTTTAGCAAAGGCATATGTACAGCAATTTTTGCTTTCTGATATCGATGTTCAAGTAGTTTATGACGGTCATATGGCAGTCGCGGAAATAGATAAGCAAAAACCCGACGTTATTTTACTAGAGCTGCAACTTGCCGGCCATAGCGGTATCGATTTATTAAATGAACTTAGAAGTTACGAAGATTGGGCAGACATACCCGTAATTATTAATAGCGCCGTGCCCCAAGAATCTTTTAATGCTGATGAATCAACATGGCAAAGACTGGCCGTAGTCAGGTATTTTTATAAACCAAAAACTGATATGAAACAGCTTATAGGTGCAGTCAAAATTTATGAGCCAGAACAATGAACAAGCAAGAATCAACAATTGGTATTGTTTTGCAACGGACGAATTACGGCGAGGCGGATCGCATAGTTACGCTATTAACCCGCGATCTCGGTAAAGTAAGGGTTATGGCAAAAGGCGTGCGCAAAAGTACAAGTAAACTTGCAGGTGGCATAGAACCCTTTAGTGTCAGTGATATTTCAATTGTAAAAGGTAAAGGCGATATAGATATTTTAACGAGCAGTCGCTTACAAAAACATTACGGCAATATTATTAGTTCGCTAGAAAGGCTAGATTTTGCATATGAATGTCTTAAAACTATCAATAAGATTACTGAAACAGTAAACGACATTAGTTTCTTTCAGCTTTGTGTACATCTATTTACGGGCTTAGATAAATTGAGTATTCCACTTGAAATTGCCAGAGTCTGGTGGGCGGTGCAAATTGCTGAGGCAACTGGGCATGGGATTAATGTTGAACAAGCTGGCGGTGGCGAAAAGTTCAAAGAACACACCAAATATTTGTTTGATATCGAAAGTGATTTTTTTATTGCTAATCAAAATGGAACTTTTGATGCAGATCATATCAAGTTTTTGCGGCTTGCGAAAGGCCATACACCAGCATTGCTTGCAAATATAAAAGGCGGTAACGAAATCGCGAATGACTTATTGCCAGTATTAAATGCATTTGTCGAAAGTCGCTGATGCCAGATATAATGGCGGATAATATGGCAGAGCAAAATAAAACATTAGAAGATATTGTTAGTTTGGCTAAGCGTCGTGGGTTTATATTTCAGGGCAGCGAAATTTATGGTGGTTTGGCAGGTACTTGGGATTACGGCCCCTTAGGTGTTGCGCTAAAGCGCAATATTACAAATTTGTGGTGGCAAATGTTAGTAGATAGCCGCAATGATATTTTTGGTATAGACGCAGCAATTTTGATGAACCAAAAAGTTTGGCAGGCCAGCGGGCATGTTGACACATTTACTGATCCGCTAGTTGAATGTAGCGAATGTAAAAGTCGTTTTAGGCACGACCAAATAGATACAAGCAAATGCCCAAATTGCGGCAAAGAAAATACATTTAGTGAGCCTCGCCAATTCAACATGATGTTTAAAACAAATGTTGGCCCAGTTGATGATGAAGCGAGCACAAGTTATTTGCGGCCAGAAACAGCACAAGGGATATTTGTTAATTTTAAAAATGTTGTTGATAGCTTGTACCCAGATTTGCCATTTGGTTTGGCGCAAATAGGCAAGGCGTTTCGTAACGAAATTAGCCCACGAGACTTTGTCTTTCGTGCACGTGAATTTGAACAAATG
>CAZAXJ010000044.1:0-6269 GCA_964489075.1 uncultured Candidatus Saccharibacteria bacterium | reverse complement strand
AAAATTGGTTTTCTAAATCTACCACCCAAAAACTTCCAAGATAGTCCAAAAATAACCAGCGCAAGTGTTAAGTTTATAGCATCACCCATTGCGTATCCAAGATCCCAAAAAATATCGAGCCAAGGTTGTTCGAAGTAAGAGAGTCCTCCGCGTGCTAGGTCTACTAACAGGTAATAAGAAACAACAAGCATCACTAATGAAATGACAACTACAAGAATTTTCCCTATCAAACTTTTTAGGCCATATTTTGCACCTGTCGCTTTAGATAACTTAAAAATTCCGTACATCCAAAAAGGAATACTACTGAGATATGCAAGGTTGAGTAGAAATGTGTCTGGGACTTCCATATCTGGATAGCGTATTACATAGTATGACCAGCTTGCTTGACCAATACCCCACATAATAAGGCCTAAGGCTATGAAGAAGATTCCTTTGCCAACACCACTTTTAAGCCACCCCCAATGTTTTGCAGATAATAAACCAAAAAAACCAAACAAAATGGCTGCAACTGCCAGAGCAGCTTGCCAATAATAGTTAATTGATTGACCTTTAGTGTTAGTAAGAAATAAAGCTGCCCAGTATGCGAAAAGTGCCACACTGTAACTTAAGATGAAAACAACTTTTATTTTTTTATTCATAACCCTTGTGCTTATTGTTTAAATCTTATAATAAACTGTTAGAAAAGTAAAAGTACTTACATTACCTCTAGTAACCCTTGTGCTTATTATTTAAAATATTTATACTGTTCTGTATAGGTTATTAAAAACCAAGAGAGGTTTTAGTGGCAGAAAAAACAGCAAACACTAGCGCTCAAACTGCGCCAAAAAGAAGAAAGAAGAAATCACCAATAGGAAAGTTCGCTTACGGAGGTATTCTTATAGTCCTTTTAGGTTTCGGTTTTTTTTATTTTATTCAATACCAAAAAGTTAACGATAAATATCAAGAAGCAGTATTAACAACTGAAGAACGTGATGCGCGTACTATTGCCGAAATAGCTAAAATTATTGATTTACCGAAAGATGAAAAACCAACGTATGTTAGAAAAGTTGCCGATAAAGACAAATTGAACGAAACAAGATCGGCTCGAGAATTCTTCGAAAAGGCGAAGAATGATGACATAGTTCTTGCTTATGAAAAGGCAAATCTATCTGTTATTTATCGTCCGAGTGAGAAAAGAATTATAAAAAGTGATAACTATCAAAACTTTTTGGCAGCTAGTACGGTAATCTCAGTTGCTGTTGTTGCCCCCCAAGAGAAGCAAGATGAGCTTGTTAAGCAATTAGAGTCGAAATTTGGAAACGTTAAGATTGTTTCAAAAAACTTACCGAAAGTTTTAAACGGTGCTTCATATGTTGTAGATTTAAGTGGCTCCAATGCCAAAACTGCCTCAGAATTAGCGGGGCAGATTGGATTTTCTGTTAGCAGCTTGCCCGAAGGTGAGACAAGGCCTCAAGGAGCAGTTTTTGCAGTAGTCATGGCGCAATAATAGCAAGTATTCATACTACACAACGAATTATGGGATGAGAGAGAAAAGAACATAATGTACCGCGCAAATAGACGATATCGTAAACATGCAACTTTTTTGCGTTTTGTTTTGGTTGTTTTGCCCCTATTGTTAATAATCGCACTATTTGTATGGTGGTTTTTTTTAAAAAGTGATGAAAGCTCTTCCACAAACTTTGAAAAAATTGGTACAAGAAGAATTGAATCGACTCCAACAAAGGTTTTTACGACACCTTTTTACAAAGTAACTTTACCTGCAACTTGGAAAGATAATGGTAGGAAAAATCCTTTTTCTGATGAGGTTTATTATGAGTACCAAAATACACAGAAAAACTACGAAAATCAGTGGCTGAGAATATATGTAGATACGTTTAGAAGAGATTTACCGATAAATAGAATTTTGCCGGTAACAGTTTCGAATAATCAAATAATTCCCGGTGCTATATCGGATGATTGCACATCATTTACTGATGCACCCAAAAACAGTCAGAATGCTGCCAACTGGGCTGCTAAATGGCAGGGTGTTAGCTTTGTTTGCGACATAGCGAGTGCAGAAAACACTACTGGTACCGTAAGCCCAGATGAAGGCTACTCACTTACATTAACCGGTTCCAAAGGCTCTCACGAATACTTTTTTGCATACACAGATTTTAATATCAGGCCGAATTTTCAACTTTTAAGTGATGCACTAAAAAGTTTTGAGCCACTTTAGTTTTTGCTATACTAAAAACCTAAGTTAACAATCGAATAGTTTTTGGTGGAATCGCGCGTAATTCGCGAACTGTGCCGCAACTGTAAATTCTATTAAACTTTTAGGTTTTTTAGAAAAGTCAGATACGCCAAAAATATTTTTATTCCCGAGCAGGAACAGCTGACGATAATTATTGTATAAGCGACTTTTTGCACAATACGGGGGAGTCGTTTTTTTATGTTTGTCGAGCAACAAGAAACCATTGAAGTAACAGAGCAAAAATCAGAGCATTTTTGCAGATATCTTGGCCTTATTGCTCTTGCACTTAATAAAGAAACATCGCATAAACATTTGGAACAACAAGTTATTACAGAACTTGCGGAAAGCCTGAATGCTGAAATGGGCACTCACGGCGCACCTATACATCTTAGTTACCAGAACGACCAGCTACTAGACAGTGAAGGCCGTAATATGAGTCAGAGTGCACTAGAATGGTCGTTATCGCAGCAAAATAGAGCACATAGTGAACCTAACTTGCAGTGGTTTGCGGATATAGCAAATATTGAAGCTCAAGAACATAAGCAAGTAGCAATATTTGCTCAAAAAGCAGAACCAGGTAATGTTTTGTGGGTTTTAAGCCTGTTCCCAGAAGAAGCTTTTAACAATGCAGCAACTAAAGAAGCTGTAATGCGTGAAGGCTTTCGATCTGACATAAAGCGTTCATTTTTAAGGGTCTACGAAAAAACAGCCAATGGCATTTTTGAGCATATTCAATCAATTGATTCATCCGATTTAAATCTTTGGAATAAATCTCTTGAAAAGCAACTTGGTTTAAAACCTGCTGCAAATACGGCTGAAATTTTAGCCCGACGGGTCGTTCAGCGAGGTATTCCAGCCCAAGAAATTTTGGAAAAAATAGTTACAGGTTATGACACAGAACTTTATGCTCAAACAGGCAACATTCATAAATATGGTAGAAATCCGAGTACGCAAGCAGAAGCCAATAATTTTGTAAGGCAACACATGCCAATTGTGCAAGACACTATTGCTGAACTAGGTGAAATAGGTTTTGTCAGTAGCCAAGCAGACGCTCAGGTCCAGCGAATTATGTATAACAGCAAAGCGGCAATAAATCGTATGTTCGAAGGTAAGCAATATAACACAAAAGACATGCGAAGTATCCGCTTAAGCGAAGGAACCGCATCGGTTCAAAAAGGCGAAAGTTTTTATGGTTGTAGCGGTGTTAACGAAGCTATGGGTGTGCAAGCAAACCAGCTTTCGCATGCAAATTCACTTAGCATGAACGGCATTATGCGCTGTGTAACATGCCCGTTTTGTAAAAAAATCGTAGATGCAAGACGTGACTATAAGGGCGGTATACAGTGTTTAAGTAACAAGTGCGGAGCAAAAATAAACAGTCAAGGCAAACGAATAGATGTTTCAAATAAGATTAAGACTAAAGAAAAGCCAAATCAAATTATAGAAGCGTTGCAATTTTGGTTTGGGGCAAATTAAGTGTAATGTGTTTGCAAATACTGCAAATGTTTTTCTCGGAACTTTTTAAACTCAGTCTTTTTTATACCTTTGTTTTTAATAAAATTACTTATTTTTTCGCTACCAATGTAGTGTGGCATCATAACGTAAGAAGCACCCAGCTCGTATAGTTCACTTGCTTGTTCGGCTGTTTCGGCGGCACATACAAAAACAATATGTTCATTGTTTTTTTCCAAATAGGTAAGTAAAAATATGTTTGTCGGATGATCGCTTACGGTCGATACGACTAGTTTTGCATTTGCTAGGTTAAGTTCTTCTAGAAATTCCAAATCGGTTACATCACCATAAAGATAATGTATCCCACGTCTTTCTAGTGTATCAATGACTTCAGGATCATAATCAACCACGACACTTTTTTTATTCATCTGATTCATGACTCTGACAAATTCATTTCCACCCTTGTTAAACCCAAATAGAACCATATCGTATACTTTTGTTTTTTCTTTTTCCGCGTGTGTTTTTTTACGTTCGAACATCGTTAATCTTTTTTCAAGTAATAAATAAATCTGGGCACTGTAAGTTATTGCATATGAAGAAGTAGCAATTGTAATAAGGGCAACCATCGTAATAATGTTTACAATCTCTGGGCTGACAACTTTTTGCGAAGCTCCAAGCACTACTAAGACCAAAGAAAATTCACTTATTTGAGAAAGAGTACCACTAGCCTTAAAACTTGTATTTCTTGTATAGCCTAAAATTCCCATAGTGCTCATAACAACAAAAGGTTTAAATGTCATAACTACTAGGCTAAATAGAACTACTGGCAACCAAATTTCGCTAAATCCATCAAAAGTTAGCCTTGTACCTAAAGCTATAAAGAAAACAATCAGAAAGAAATCTCTGAGTGGCCTTAGCCTTGATGCTGCTTCTTGAGCATAAGGCAGATTAGAAAGAGCCACTCCCGCTAAAAGTGCACCAATTTCAATAGAAAAACCTGCCCAGTCAAAAATTGTCGCAATTCCAAAACCCCAACCGATAGCAAATAAAAACAAAAGTTCTTGATTGCCAGATATAATTTTGGTTAACCTTGGTAAAAAATAGATTGCTGTTAAAAACAAAGGCACTAAAATTAGTACTGCTTTTGCGCCTAGAGTTACTAATTCTGTAGATGAAAAAGCACCATTTGTCCTTGCCGTTAACAGTATCAAGGCAATAGTTGCAACAATATCTTCTACGATTAAAACACCTATAACGATTTTTCCGTAAAGTCTGTTTTGTTCTTTACGGTCACTCAGAAGTTTAAGAATAATAATCGTACTACTAAAAGCTAGCCCCAAGCCAACGATTAAACTTTCTGTTTTACTAAATCCAAAACTTCTTGAAAGTATAAATCCTACAGATGTAACAAATAAAATTTCGGCGGAGGCAACAAGGAATGTGACTTTTCCTACCTCCTTTATAACCTTCGGGTTAAGGCCTAAACCTATTATGAACAACAGTAGGGCAATACCAAGACTTGCAAATATTTCTAAAGTTTCTTCATTGTGGGCAACGTTTAGTACCAGTGGCCCAACAACTAAACCAGTCAAAATATAACCGATAATAAGTGGTTGGCGAATAAAGCGCATGATGAGCGAGATTATCGCTCCTATCGCTATAACGATGCTAAGTTCTGTGAAAAAATTCCCACTCATATTTATTTTATTGTTTTCATGACTTAGCATACAATAAGAACTGATAAATAACCATTAGCGAGTAAAAAATGAAACATCAATTTTCAAAGTTTTCTAACAAAGTAGCCAATGCTACAGGCTCACCCAATGCTTTTTTGGTCGCTCTTTTAGTAATAATTGTCTGGGGTGTAACAGGCCCTTTATTTAACTTTTCTGATACTTGGCAGTTAGTTATTAATACGGGTACGACAATCGTCACATTCTTAATGGTTTTTTTGATCCAAAACACCCAAAACAGGGACGCAAAAGCAGTACATCTAAAACTAGACGAGCTAATTCATACGAATAAGAAAGCTCGAAATGAATTCGTTGATCTTGAGCATTTAGATGATGCTGAGCTAGAAGCTTTAGATGCCGACTTTCAAAAACTACTACAACATGAAATTAGTACCTTTACTGTAAATCTTCACGAAAAAGTTCGTGACGAAAAGAAGCGACGAAGGACACCACTTGATACGGTAGGCGCGGCAATTAAAAAAGTTGCAAACCACCAAGTACACTAGGTTGACATTAAACAACGCGGTTTGTTAGCATAATCAATATCATTTACTAGTGCCATTGGCCTAGGTGTGAAGACAAAAAGAAAATACAAAAAGGGAGCAATAAATGTCTATTAAGGTAACTAGCGAATCCTCGCGCAAAATTTTAGTGCCAGTACGTATTCATACACCACAGTGGTCCGAATATATAGTTTATTAATTTTGTGCTGAAGCTTTCAATGCCTCATCAATTTTTGCAGAGAATTTTTCAACGCTAGCCAGATCATTATTACTAACAAGAGTTCCGTTAATGAAGAAAGTAGGCGTTCCACTAACGCCCTTTGATTGCCCTGCCTGCAAATCAGCATT
>CAZAXJ010000043.1:0-6474 GCA_964489075.1 uncultured Candidatus Saccharibacteria bacterium | reverse complement strand
CAAGACCGACAGTGGTTATTTCTGAGCTAGGTTTTTTAAGTTCTTTTTGCAAGTTAGGTGTCATGATTAATAGCTCACGAACCGCTAGCTGGCCTTTGTAGCCGAAAGGATTTTCGCTTGAGCTGCCTGGTTTATACAGTTGCAGCCCTTCGAGGTTGGGTTTGTCAAAATGAGGAGGTAAGCCATCAACAATAGTTTTTATCCAAGCTAGTGTGTGCTCATCAGGTGTATAAGCTTGTTTTGTCGTATGGTCTAATTTTCTAATCAATCGCTGTGCTGCAACCAAACGAATCGCACTACTAAATAATGGATTATCACCTACCGAATCAAGCAAACGAGTAAGCGCCGCACTAGCACTGGATGCGTGATACGTTGAAAGTACCAAATGACCCGTAAGCGATGATTGCAGCGCAGTTTTAGCCGTGTCTTGATCACGAATTTCGCCCACCATGATTACATCAGGGTCAAGCCGGAGTACTGCACGAAATTTCTCTGCGAATCCGTTTACTTCTTCTCGTGAATCAACTGGAATTTGCGTAATGCCTTTTATTTGATATTCAACGGGGTCTTCAAGAGTAATTATCTTGCGTTCCGGATGATTGAGCTCATTCAAAATACTATAAAGTGTCGTTGTTTTACCCGACCCTGTTGGGCCGACCAAAAGCACCAAACCGTTGGGATGGCTCACAATATCGCGGATAATTTCATTTTCTTCCTCGCTAAGACCCAAGTTATCTAACTGCATCATCTCTGGCTGCAGATTGAATAACCTAAGGACAGCGTCCATACCATGAACGGTTGGTACAGTTTCAACACGCAAGTTAACAGTAACTTCAGCTCCGTTAGCTAAATTAAATGTTTTGTTAATATGGCCTGTTTGGGCATCTGGTGAACTGGTAGAAATATTCGCAGCAACAGCCAAACTTGAAACCAGCTGCCGGTATTTATCAGGAGTCAGTTCGGCAACCGGATGTAAAACTCCATCAACTCTAAAACGAATCCTTACCGATATTTCGCTGGTTTCAAGATGAATATCAGACGCTTTAAGCGAATAGGCTTGTTGCACCAAATATGCAAGCATGTCATCAGCTCGAACTTCACTTAAAGTCTTAGAAACAATCGCAAGCTGGTTTTGCTCATCGCTACTGTTAATCGATATATCTTGGTAAACGACTTGCTTGGGTGGATCGTACCGCTTCATCGCATTACGATATCCGGTGTCAGAAATCATAGCAAAGCTAATACGCTGATCGGCAAATTTCTGTTGCAAATTTGTCATCGTGGTTTGCGAAGTCGTATTTGTTACTCCGAATCTTATTGCGTGCTGATCGGCAAAAAGTGGTACCACTTTCAAGTCATATAATTCTTGATTACTCAATAGATCTTTGTATAGAGACATTTCAGACCGAGAGGTATCTTCATATGCCATGTTAAGTAAACGCGAACGTCGCTCGGTGTTTTGTTCCTCTAAAATACGTGCTTCATCTTGCATTGCTAGCAACTAGTATAGTTGCAGCATAAGCGGTATGCAATCTGTTTGTTATAGTTAATATGAAATGTTTAAATTTGCGCTTATTTTGGGGGATATAAGAAGTACCCATAATGTTGGAAGTATTCTGCGCACTGCCGATGGTTTTGGAGTTTCAGAAATTTATTACGGAGGATACACTCCCTACCCTGTTCAACCAAAAGACATACGTTTACCCCACGAATCAAGAAAAACTACAGACCAAATTCACAAAACTGCGCTCGGGGCCGAACGATTACCAAGTAAGGTATTTACTACTGTAAATGATGCAATTCAAGCTGCGAAAAGTGATGAATATAGAATTGTTGCGCTCGAACAGTCAAAAAATAGCGTTTCACTACGCGATTACAAACCTACGGCAAATACAGCTATTTTATTAGGTAATGAAGTTACTGGTATTTCAAGTGAGATTTTATCGCTCGCTGATGTCATACTAGAATTAGATATGATGGGTAAAAAAGAATCTTTCAACGTAAGTATTGCCGCGGCAGTTGCGCTATATCAACTAACTGGTGGTTTCTCTAATGAGTAATCCTCCAAAGCATCGTGTGGGACATAGTTTATTTGTTTTTGGAGCACTGCTTTTATTGTTTAGCGCCGCAATTTTTACCCCTATTACAACTGCTACAACTAAAGCATTCGGTTCGAGCGACATTGTAGATCTTACTAACAAAGCGAGGGTACAGCTTGGCGGCAACGAACTGGTTACGAATACAAAACTGACCAGCGCTGCACAAGCAAAGGCCGAAGATATGGTTAAATTGCGTTACTTCGCCCACAATGCCCCTGACGGAACAATGGCATGGGATTACATAAAAAACGCCGACTATGCTTACGAAGTTGCTGGCGAAAATTTGGCCATAACAAATGAGTCTGCTGAAACAGTACTTGAAAGATGGATGGCAAGCCCCAGCCATAAAGATAATATTGTAAATCCAGACTATCAAAACATTGGTGTTGGCATGGCTAGCTACGGTAATTATGAGGGCCACAAAAACACTACTGTAATAGTAGCTCTGTACGGAAAGCCCTCAGGGCTTCAAGTCGTGGGTGCTAGCACTAACCCAGCCGGTGGAGCGGCCGTGCTTAAGCCGAAATATACTAATGCTTCGCCCGCAGTAATTGGAACTATTGCAGTTATTGTAATGTTAGTCGGCGCGCTACTAGAGTTTCGCCACCTAAGACACCTACATCATAAAATAAGTTAGTTACTGAAATTTAACGTGTTCTTCGCCCAATAACTTTTGAAGCTGTAAAATTAGTTCACCACTAGCACTTACCTTTTGAGGTAATTTAATAACCTGCGAATTATCTGGCCCCATTACAAGCACGGCTTCATACGAACCATGATGCTCATCAAGCAAATTCTTTAAATCACTCAAGAGCCCGTTATCTTCAGCATTACTAAGTCGAACATAGAGTCTCTGTTCGTTATTTTCTTTTGGTTCATTAACAGATTTAGGGTTTCTACGGATTACCGGACCTTTTTTGAAAACACTTTTCTTGCCTGTCGATTCATAAGCAAGCGCTTCTTCTCTATCAACAATTTCTACGCCATCCACTAATATTTTAGATTCAGGCATTTCACTGCCATCTCTGTCTTTCCCGTTTACTCTACCTGTTATCAATAATATCTTGTCTCGCTCCCAGGCTTCTTCGTTTTGCTTGTAAGCATTAGGAAACACAACGATTTCGCGTTCATCGCCCGCTAGATCCTCAAGCCTAACAAACGCCATAGGTTGGCCATTCTTCGTTGTTATTATACGAATGTCAACTACATTGCCACCAACGGTAGCAAGCTTACCATCGTTTGTTGCATTGATATCTTTTAAAGGAATTGTTTTTTCAGTTAAAAATTTTTCAAATGCCTCAAGCGGATGCTGCGATAAATATAATCCGAGCAATTCGCGCTCCCAAACCAAATAATCATGTTGTCCGTATTTGCCCGTGCCTTCACTTATCTGCAGATTTATAACCGGTGCAGCAACTTCGCTCGCGCCGCCAAAAAGATCAGTTTGGCCTGATTGCATATCTTTCGTTAATTTCGCGCCAACTGCCAAAATCGGATCAAGACTTTCATAAATCGAACCCCTGTCGGCAAACTCGTCAAATGCACCAGATTTTACTAAACTTTCCCAAACCTTACGGTTAACCAACCTGCTATTAACTCTGGTAATAAAGTCAGTTATATTTCTAAAAACACCCTCTTCACGGGCATTCAAAATTTCTGTGACGGCACCATGGCCAACGTTCTTAATTGCATCCATTCCGAATCTGATTTCTGCCGGCTCTCTGTCTTTAGTTGGCACAACCGCGAATTCATGGAAGCTTTCATTAACATCCGGAGGCAAAACTTTTATACCCATATGTTTACACTCATTAATTTCAATTGCTAACCTGTCTATATCATCGTAGTCGCTGGTCATTAGAGCTGCCATAAATGCAGCTGGGTAGTGTGCTTTTAAGTAAGCAGTCCAATATGCAATAAGTGCATAGCAAGCAGCATGACTTTTATTAAATGAATAGTCGGCGAATGGCTGGATTAGCGACCAAAGTTCATTTGCCTGAACTTTGCTTAGACCCTGTTTTAAACAGCCCTCTATAAACTTCGGTTCTTCGGCATCCATAATATCGCGCTTCTTTTTACCAATGGCTTTCCTAACTAAATCAGCTTGCCCTGGGCTATACCCAGCAATAAGTTGAAGCATAGCGATAATTTGTTCTTGATATACAAGTACGCCGAAAGTGGGCGCTAAAATTGGTTCCAATGCCGGATGTAAATAAGCAACCATGTTCGGTGCGTTCTTGCCTTTAATAAACTTTGGAATTTCAGCCATAGGCCCCGGTCGATACAACGAAACAATCGCGATTATATCTTCAAATTCAGTTGGCTTAAGTTCCTTAAGATACCTTTTCATACCAGCTGATTCCAACTGAAAGACCCCTGTTGTATCACCGTGACTCAAAAGTTCGTATGTTTCTTTGTTATCAAGCGGTATATTACTCAAATCAATATCGGCACTATAAACTTTTTTTATTATTCTTAAAGAATTTTTTAGGGTAGTAAGGTTTGAAAGTCCTAAAAAGTCCATTTTTAAAAGTCCGAGATCTTCAATTGGACCCATTGAATATTGGGTTGTCACAACTCCTTTTTGCGCCATCTCTAAGGGAGTAAATTTAACAATATCGTCTGGCGCAATTACCACACCCGCGGCATGCACTCCATGGCTTCTAATTGTGCCTTCAAGACGAGTAGCCATGTCATATACTTGCTTAGCTGTTGGATTTTTCTCGTATTCTGCCTTCAATTCTTGGTTTTCTAACAAACTTTTAGCAAGTGGTATATGCCTACCTTGTACGGGTGGTGGGACTAGTTTTGCAAGACGATCTGCGTCCGCATAAGGTACTTGCATTACGCGCGCAACATCACGAATTGCATTACGTGCCGCCATTTTGCCAAAGGTAACAATATTAGCGACTCTGTCCGCCCCATATTTATCAACACAGTAATTAATAACTTCGTCTCGTCTGGAATCCTGTATATCAATATCAATATCGGGCATGCTTATGCGGTCAGGGTTCAGAAATCGTTCAAAAAGCAAGTTGTATGTTAGAGGATCGAGCTCCGTAATTCGAAGTGCATACGAAACAATCGAACCTGCTGCACTCCCACGACCAGGTCCAAAAATTATACCTCTATCCTTACCCCAGCCAACAAAATCCCAAATAATCAAAAAATATCCGTTAAAGCCCATATTATCCATGACTTTTAGTTCATATTCGGCTCGCTTAAAAATATTTTTTGGGATTTTATCTATGGCTTCTTCTTTCCTCAATTTTTTTGATTTTTCGTAACTTACTCCACCATATCGCCAAGCCAAACCTTGAAACACGAGTTTATGCAAATATGTTTTCTCTGTCTCTCCCTTTGGTACTTCAAATTTTGGAATTAATATTTTTCCAAGATCCAGTTCTAGGTCACACCTATCAGCGATTGCTTTTGTATTAGTTATTAACTCTGGTGTTTCCCCCCATGCATCGATAATTTCATCCGGTGAATTTACGTATAAATCTGTGTCTTTCAGGCTAAAACGATCAACTTCGTTTAAAAAAGACCCTGTTTGGACACAAAGCAAAATTTCATGTGCTTCTTGATCTTCATGATTTAAATAATGCGCATCACAAGTTACTACGCATTTAATTGACAGCTCTTTTCCGAGTCGAAGAAGCTGATCATTAACTTGTTTCTGCTCGTCCCACTGCAAACCGTGGTGTTGAATTTCAAGATAGTACCGGTCTCCAAAAAAATTTTTATACCACTGGGCAATCTGTTTTGCTTTTTGATAGTCGCCATTTCTTAAATTTTCGCCAACTTCACCACCAATGCAACCTGAAAGCGCAATCAAGCCTTCATTGTGTTCCTCGATCAAATCATGATCTATGCGAGGTTTATGGTAAAAACCGTCAAGATTAGCAATCGTACTCAATCTCATCAAATTCTGATAGCCCTTATTGTTCATCGCTAACAAAATTAAATGGTACCTGCCTTTATCTTTCGCAGGATCTTTATTTATATGTTTTCGGCTTGCAATATATGTTTCAATGCCAATGATCGGCTTTATGCCACGGCTTTTTGCTTCTTTATAAAATTCAATGGCACCAGAAAGACTGCCATGATCGGTAATTGCCATGGCGTCCATACCCATCTCCTTAGCTCTGTCGAGCATTTCAGGAATTTTTTGCAGGCCATCAAGCACACTATAGTGCGTATGATTATGTAAATGTACATAATCTGAAGCCTTTAAGCCGGTTTTTGCTTTTACTCCCACTTTCACTCCCTATAAAACATGACCATAGGGTCTTGGTAATACTTATATTATAGAAAATACCCCGCAAAAACGGGGTAAAATTCTGCTGTAAAATAAACTTTTTTAGCTTTTGCTATC
>CAZAXJ010000042.1:0-6608 GCA_964489075.1 uncultured Candidatus Saccharibacteria bacterium | reverse complement strand
ATGTGCCCATAATTATTATTAAGTTTGTTCAATTTCAAATCGTCCAGAAGCTGAGTTGTATGTTAGCGCAGCATTAGGATTGTTTCTGAGTACAGCTAGATTTAATCCTTCTGATTCAAAGGTTTTATCTAAGCCCTGAATTTGTGCTTGAGTAATGTCTGATCTTGCCAAATTAGTAAGCCGCGCAACAACCTCTTTTTGGCCGTCTGCTCCCTCCCCTAATCTAGTAACTAGTGCTTGCTGTATTTCGTTTATCTGGTACTTACCGAGCCCCAGATAATTTCCTATTGCATTATCGAAGCCTGGTGCGCGAACATCATTCAAATAAGCATTTTTTGCACCCTTAACGGCTGGAGGTAGGCGATCTGCTAAAACTTTATAAGCGTCATAGTTTGCCGTACCGAGATCAGCCAAATCTTTAAAGCCTTTTGAGGACTTAACATAATTATCTAATTCTTCAGAATTGTCTTTCATTTGTAAGCCTCTGATTGCCGCATCAGCACGAAGTTCATCGGAAACCATAACTGACTGACCATTTATTGTTCTCATACCCTCGCCGCTCGTTTTAAGAATTTCGCCTCTCGCTCTTACTTCTTTAACATATAGAGAGTCAGTTGAGTTATCGGCTTTAGCTAATTTTCTAACTTCAAAATCTAAAAGAGCGGATCTTTCTTCAAATTCTTGTTTTCTGTCAGAAGTTATTGCGGCTCCAGCATTTGCTACGGCTCTTGATCTACCTCTTTCGCTAACTCCGGATCGACTGCGTAAATATCTAGAATAAACTCCACCTCCAGTTAATCTTTCTGCTTGTTTTAATTGAGCTCCTCTAAGGCGATCAGCTTCTCTTGCTTTTTTAGATTGAGCCCACGCACTGTTCTCTTTTCTAAACTTAGCGCGATCTCTAAGACCAAACATACTTCCACCACGAGCTCGTTTATTAAAGCCTTCAAGTGCGCCAGTTGCTCTGGCGAATACGCCACCAGCTAAACTAAATGTCATAGGTATTAGTGCAAATGGCCCAAAATAGGCGATTAGGATAATAAAGAAGCGTATTTGGTTAGAAATGTCATCTGACGCACTTTGAGCAAAATGTTGCCAAGGTTGGAAGCTAGCAATATTTTGAGTTGTGTTAAGCATAGTACCTGAATCATTGTTAAGAGGTGCCCCAGCAACAACGTACGCAAAAACTTTACCCACAGCTAACATTCCCATAATCATCGGGAACATTAAAAGCAACCTACTAAATAAGTTCCACCAATTACTCCACATTTTTTGCGTATTTGGCAGAATCCAAGCTACTAGAGCCAAAGGTGCGAGTATGAGCAAGAATATAATTGCTACTTTACGAAGAACAAGTACAACAAATGCTATAAAAACTGCAATTAAAACACCTAGCGCTGCAGCTAGCAAACCAAAGCCTCCACCAACTGCCGAAATACCAAATACAGTAACTACTCCTAACAGTATGGTATTGGTTGCGGCAGTACCATTACCCCCAGCATTTTCATAATAACGTTCTAATATAGACTTAATATCACCAACCTGATTCGCACCCCCAAACGGTGCATAAATCAAATCGGCTAAACCATTGCCAATAACATTTGTAACAAAAATAAGAGCCGTAAATAAAAACCAAGACAGTTGTATTAATATAGTGGCTATAACCAGCCTCGGGACTACTTTTTTAATTGTATAAGCACTAACAAGTTCAGTGTTTAGCATTTGAGAAATTATCATAAATAGTGCAACACCTACCAAAAGTACAGTTGCTACAATGCGCATTGAACCCCAAGCTGTTTTTAATCCGCCCTCGTTATATTCGCTTTCGTTAATTGTTAATAAAGACTGAAGCTCTTTTTCTACCCAACCTACAAAATCGTCAGCTAGTTCTGCAATAGCGCATACAAACCAGCCCAATACTGGAACATCGCCTTCGCAAGAGGCTTCTGTGCTTGAGCTAGAGTTAGCAGTTGGATCGTCCGCTGCACCTTTAGTTGTTATTGTTACCGTACCTTTTATCGATTGACAGTATTCACCACCAGTTCCACCTGGGCCAGAACGCATCGTTTCGTACTTAAACCAAGTAAATGTGTGCTTAGTGGGTTCGCCATCTCCATTGTAAGGATCCTCGTTGCTTATTAAGTAGGATTTTCTGTCAGTATTGGCACATTTTTGATTTGAATTTATCTCAAACCTATAATTATTGTCATTAGGGTTAGAATCTGTGTAGGTTTGATCATAGCTTGTAAGTAAGATTGCTGATTTGCTTTTCCAGATTCCGTCTGCATTTACGATGTTTCCATTTGGGTCTTTTTTGGGCTGTGTAGTTATTGTTATCGTTACCGCATCCTCTGTTTTGTAGCAGCCTGTGATTCCGCTGGAACCTGATATTTCACCAGGGGTAAATTTAGCAGTGGTTGACGAAGAAGGACTTGTTCCTAGCGGGAAGTAGATTAATCCCTGACAAAGACCAGCAGCAGTATAACCATAGTCACTGAACTTAACTCTAGCTCCGCTCTCATTGAATTCGTACTGTGCGGTCGGATTGCTATAATCCTTGCCGTTGTAAGTAATAGTGTCGCTGTCTTTCCAGCTTGCTTGTGCAGCCGAAGCAGTTAGACTGAGTAAATTCAGAAAAATCGTGCTTACAAAAATGAATATTCCAAAGAAGATAAATACTTTTGTTTTTAGTTTGCCCATTTGGTGGTAATAATACCATGTAAGCACTAGTGTTTACATATAATTAGCTATCAATAATTGCTAAAAGTGCCAAAAACTGGTAAAAATTAGTAAATGATTACAAAAATAAAACAAACTTCTTTATCTGTTCTTGTTGGCCTATTTGCGATTTTTGCGGTAGTGCCCTTGCCTGTTCAGGCAGCAACTTCTTGTGAAGAAGGTAATTCTGCTGCCTGCTTGGAGTCAACAAAAAGCACAAGTAGCGTAATGAATGTTATAGTTATTGGAATAAATTTCTTAGCAGGCGCTGTAGGTCTAGTGGCAGTAATAATGCTGATTGTTGCGGGTATTCAGTACACAGCATCTGCCGGCAATCCGCAGGCAGTTCAGGCAGCAAAAACAAAAATAACCAATGTTTTAATTGGTTTATTATGCTTCTTTTTGCTTTACAGTTTTATGCAGTGGTTGATTCCTGGGGGATTTTTGTAATGAAAAGATTGCAAGTTTTTGCGTTAGCGTTTTTAGCGACTTTTGCACTATTTTCTACCTCGCTAGCCCCCGCCGCGCTAGCTGCAGATTGTGGTAAAAATCGTACTTTTTTTGGTATACCAACATGGTATAAATATCTATCTTTCGATGAAAACTGCAATATCGTGGTTAAAACCAAACTAGACGAAAATAAAAATGGAAAAATTGATTCAAACGAAACAAAGGCTAGTTTTACCGATATTTGGCTAATTGTAATTGCAGTTATTGAAATTTTACTTACTCTGGCTGGAATATTAGCAGTTGTATTTATAATTATTAGCGGAGTGAAGTTTATAACTTCGCAGGGCGAGCCTCAAAAAATTGTAGAAGCAAGAAATGCTTTAATGTATGCGGTAATAGGTGTAGTTATTACGATAGTTGCTACCCAAATAGTTGCCTTTATTGGCAGGAGCTTAAGTTAAATGAAACTATTTAATTTTGCAGCTGAACTTACAAACCAAATTGATATCCCACATGTTAGCGCAAACGCTAGCACGGTAGAGGTTATAACAAATGTTGTGTTTGCCGTTATTGGTGTTGTTAGTGTCTTGGTAATAATTTTGGCCGGTATACAAATAATTGTTTCTGCTGGCGACCCAGCAAAAATAGCTAAAGGCAGGCAAACAATTTTGTATGCAGTTGTCGGGTTGATTGTATCTGTTTCGGCCTTTGCAATAGTTCAGTTTGTGGTAAGCAAAACATGAAAAACCTTAACAAATTAATTTTATCTTTTATGGTGGTTTTTGGCTTAGCACTGGTTCCAGCCCAAGTAAAAGCTTTTGATTTGTTCCCCGATGTTTGCGAAGGCGATGCAAGTGACAGCACAATTTGCAAAGACGAAAAAGATGCCAATAAAAATGAAAACCCAGTAGTGAATATGGTGGCAAATATAGTTACTATTGTTACTTTTTTTGCTGGTGTTGCAGCGGTGCTAACAATTATGTTCGGAGGTTTTAGATTTGTAACGAGTAATGGTGATCCGGCGCGAGCCGCCAGTGGGCGCCAAGCGATTTTATATGCAGTAGCAGGCTTAATTGTGATTATTCTTGCTCGTTGGATAGTACTATTTATAATATCGAAGGTCTAATTATGTATAAAAAAATAAAATCTTCATTTTTAACATTACTTTTTTCGGTTGCTTTAATTTCGCCAGCAGTGCTTGTTGCGCCAAACCAAACTGTTTCGGCTAGTGCTAAAGACGCAGTTTGTAATGGCGCAGCATTTGCGAATGGTACTAAAGGTGCTGAGTGTGAAGAAGGCGCAGGAGAGAATAAGATTAACAATGCCGTAAATAATGTCGTTAATCTCTTTTCTTGGGTTGTTGGTGTTGCAGCAGTTTTTGCGGTCATCTACGGTGGTTTTCAATATGTTTTATCTACAGGTGATCCTGCAAAGGCAACGAAAGGCAGAAATACCATATTGTATGCACTTGCAGGCTTAATAATTGTTGGCTTAGCACAAGTAATAGTGAAGTTTGTAGTTGGCTCAGTTTAAACTTGCCAACATTTACCAGAGGTGGTATAACAAAGTCATAAACTAAGTAAATTAATAAAAAAGGAAGATAGTTAATGAATAAACTAAAATTGTTTATTGCAAGCATTATGGCTGTTGCGTTTGCATTTACTCCTGCGGTCGTACTGGCTGCTGACGGTAATATTCAAGAAGGGCTTTGTAGTGGTGCTAACTTAAGTGCTAATACCGATGCTAACTGTCCTGCTAATAATCAACAGGCCGCTAATTCAATTCAGAAGATTGTAACAACAGTTATCAATATCTTTTCATGGATTGTTGGTGTTGTTTCTGTAATTATGATAATAATCGGTGGTTTTAGATATATTACTAGCGGTGGGGATGCTAATGGAGTAACGGCAGCAAAGAATACAATTTTATATGCAATAGTTGGGTTAATAATTGTTGCCCTTGCACAAATTATAGTTAAGTTTGTAATTGGCTCAGTAACAAACGCTACTGGCTAAAAGTTAAATAAAAAAACACCTCTTTTTTGTAAGGAGGTGTTTTTGTTTTAGCTAAAATTTAATCTAAAGAATTTGAATCTTCTTTACACTATCTTGCTTAACTTTTGTAAAGCTGATGGTTAATACGCCATCTTTAAGTACGGCTTCAATTTCATCTTCTTTAACAGCTACAGGCAGGGCTATTGTGCGGCTGAACTCGCCCCAGTAACATTCTTGCAAGTGATAGTTTTCAATGTCTTCTTCATAGCCTGCACTTAATGTGCCACGAATAGATAGTTGATTGTCGGCAATGCTTACGTCAAGATCATTCTTGTTGACGCCGGCAGTCCGCGCTTTAACAACCAGCTTTTCTTTAGTTTCATATACGTCTAAAGCTAATTGACCAGGCAGAGCCTCTGCCCCATCATCGTCCCACTCGTCGTTTGCTGGTTGCTGCTGGTTAGTATCATCGGCCGACGCCATGTCGTCATCGCCCAAAAAAGCAGCAGTTAGTTCTTCTTCCATTAACAGATCTTCGTCTGTTGAACGTCGTGCCATGTTACCCTCCACGGTTATGGTTAATAAACAACTCTTGTTTTTGTCTTTGCTCTAGATTATAACTCTCTTATAAAACCACTGGCAATAAAGATAAGTGTGATTTACAACATAATTTATACAACATGAATATTTTAGATAGAACTATAGGTTTGTTTGCGCCTGATATTTGCGTTGGGTGTGGTCTAGAAGGTGCGCCTATTTGTGCCGAGTGTACAGAGAGATTACCAAAAATTGATACTGCTATTTGTTATGACTGCGGTAAACTAAGCCGTAATTTTAAGACTTGTGATAAATGTTTATCAAAAAATAAGCCACAATATGTTTATATATCGTGCGAGTATAGGGGTTTAGCTAAAGATTTCGTTAAAGAGTACAAATTTTCTTATGTGCGCAGAGCCGCTAAAATCATTGCACAGCAAATACATGAAACACTTCCCTATTATTCTGAGATGCCTTTAATTTGTTTTGTGCCGACAGCATCAGCGCACATACGCGAGCGTGGTTTTGATCATGCAAGTCAAATTACTAAAGAATTGTGCAAGCTAAGAAATTGGAACTACTTGCCTTTAATCAATAGAGTTTCTAATAAACAACAACATGGTGCTTCTAAAAACCAGCGTGTCAAGCAAATTAAAGGAGCGTTTAGGGTTTCGTTACCAGAATTTGTTAACAAAAAACATGTATTGTTGATTGACGATATTAGTACTACGGGCGCAACATTAAGCGAATGTGCAAAGGTTTTAATTGAAGCTGGTGCAACCAGAGTAGATGCAGCTGTTTTTGCCAGAACTCCCGAAAAATAAAAAGAACCCTAGATAGTCTAGAATTCTTTTTGGCGGAGAGAGAGGGATTCGAACCCTCGCGGGAGATTGCTCCCCCCTAACGATT
>CAZAXJ010000041.1:0-6612 GCA_964489075.1 uncultured Candidatus Saccharibacteria bacterium | reverse complement strand
AACTTGTGCTTGTATATTGACTTTTTAGTGCTATAATTATCTAGTATATGAATCGAGAAGTGTTGAGGTTTTCAAAACCTTCGGAAAAACTTAAACAACAGAGTGCAAAAATAGGCGCCATTGCTGCACTTGGATGTATATCGCTTCTTACTATCGGCCAAATAAGCGAAACGGAAACCAATATTGGTCCAGTAGAAACAACTGTTTCGCTTGGAGTTGGAACTTCCGGAGAAACAAAAATAGACTTAGGTCCATTTGGTGTTGTTGGCTTAGATACTCATGATGGACCATTAAGAATAGATATTGATGCTGGAACTATAAATGTTAATGAAACCGAACAGCTAATAAACCAAGTTAAAGGCAGTAGTGCGAGCGTTGATGTTGGTGCAGAAATTGAAAAAATGATAAATGAAGATGTTGCAGAAGCAGAACGAAAAGTGATAATAAAAACTGGAACGGGCTTGCTTACTATGGGCTTAGTTGCCGGCTCAATATTACTTGCTAGAGCAGACAAAAGAGATAAAAAGAAATGGGTAGAAGCTGGTGCGCTTAGCTTAGTTCCTCTTGTAACTGCAGCAGCCCTAGCTACATCAGCTGTAGCAACCCAACATAACGACGCACTAGAACGACCAAAATACTCAGGCCCTATTGAATATGCACCAGGTGTACTAAGTGGGTTACAAGATATTTCAGGCAGATACGAAGATTACAGCCAACAAATAGCTAAACAAACAGAAAATGTAGTAAAGCTCTACCAAACGGGGGAAACATTACCCGTGCTGCCAGACGGAAACTACCTAGAAATAATGACTGTTTCAGATATTCATTGCAATGAAGGTGTATTTGAGAGCATTAAAACAGCAGCTCAGGCACTAAAGGTTAACATGATCATAGATGCGGGCGATATTACTGATTATGGTTCTTCGGCAGAATCATTTTGCTATAAGCCAGTCGAAACATTAGACTTACCCTACTACTTTGTAAAAGGTAATCATGATTCGCCTACAACTGTTAGCGACCTGAGTAAATTTAATAATGTAACTATACTAAATGGGCAAATAGAAACTGCCGAAGGAATAAATATTGTAGGTATAGGCGACCCAAGGCTTGAATCAAGCCCTACATCAAACGATGATGATCCACGAGTAGCAGAAATGGGTAAGGTTTTAGTAAGTATTGCAGAAAATAACACCATTGATATAGCCGTAAAACACGATTCTAGCGGCACCGAAGAACTAGCAGGGAAGGTAGATCTCGTAATATCGGGGCATATGCATGAAAGATCAGCAAAAACAGTAGATGGGACTCTTTTTTATACAGAAGGAACTACTGGTGGTGCAGGCACTCGTGCGTTCGACCACGGAGAAGAAATAACTGATAAACCAACAGAACAAACGGCTAGTATTTTTTATTGGGATATAGACAATAAAAGATTTGTAGCGGTGGAGCAACTGACATTGGGTGGCTTGGGCACAAACAGTGTAAGTGTTAAGCGCTGTTCGATTACTACCGAAAATGAGCTGAACTGTTAGCTAAACAGCATTAGAGGCGCCATCTACTAAGGTATCGTGTATAACCTTTGAATACTCAAGATCAATTCCGGGCAAGTAAGCCTCAGACTTAACCTGACCATTGAACCCAGCAACCGTTTGCGGGTTCGAAGTTGAGCTGCCTGCTGTTTCTATACTTAATTTCGCTAAACCAAAAAACCTGTCAACTAACGAACGCTCGATATTAACGTTCTGAACTTGCTCGAAAGGCACTGTTACATGCTTTTTATGAATAACGCCTGAATCAATCTGTAATCCAGTTAAATCAACTTCGTACTGAAAATTATTGTAGATAAATAGCGCTACCACAAACATCAAAACCAAAACTGCAACTAAAGCTGGTAAAAATATCTGTGGCAAAAAGAAAGCCCCCACCAAAATAAGTGGCAACAACAAGGAAGTTTTACCAAAATAACTTAAAAAGAATACCCATATTGCCCGTGCATCTAGATGAGATTTTGGAATGGGGGTAATATCTTGCTGTAGCTTTTCGCTAGCAGCACCGCTTTCTACTGGAGTATCTTGAGCCCGAAAACCACCAGCTTCTTGGCCATGTTGCGGCACACCGCAAAACGTACAAAAATTTGCTTTTCCATCAATAAGTTGACCACAGTTACTGCAATAGATTTTATTCATGTGTACTAGAGTACCATCATTGGAGTTAATTGCCACAAATCTGTCTGAGCTAAATGCTAGGCATGATGATAGCCGCTCCCACGGTTAATTTCTGTAGATCGGTAAAGCTGCTCGGCCAAAACGAGTCGAACAAGCTGATGAGGAAACACTAGTTTTGAAAGTGACCACACAAAATTTACTTGATTACGCAAGTTTTCACTCACTCCGTACGAACCACCTATAACAAAAACTAAATTTGGTACGCTGTGGCTTTGCATAACGCCTATTTTGCTAGCTAATGTGATTGAACTAAGTTCTTCGCCTCTTTCATCAAGTAGCCAAACAATATCACTCGGTTTAAGTTTGTTAATTATTTGCTCTGACTCTTCTTTTCGAGCTGTTTGCTCTGGTTTTCCGCTCGGAACAATAAATTGCCATTCAACACTAATTACTCGGCTAATACGAGTCGTGTATTCGTCTATGGCACCTTTCAAATTTTCTTCGTGTTTTTTACCAACACTAATAATCGTAATTTTCATCTGTCGAGGGCGGAAGAAAGAGCATTCAATATAAAAACGCTAAGCACAAAAATAAACAGGGCAACAATACCAATTACCAATAAACTTTGTTTTGTATCGTTGTATGAACGCCGTAAAAACTTGGTGTATATCCACACAGAAAGTCCTAGCGTAATCAAAAATGCTATAAAGACGTTGCCCATAGTTACTCCGTTATTTTTAATTTTTCGGCTATTTCTGCAAGTGCAGCATGGTCTGGCTCAATACTCATTCTATCCGAATTATAGAAATCTTCTGGTGTGTTACAGGCGATAACATGTATATGAGCATGAGGCACATCAAAACCTTCAACCCTTAAACAGGCTCTTTGTACACCCAGAACTTCCTTTATCCGTTTTGCAATTTTCTTAGTCGTATCAAAAACGGCTATATATGCTTCTTCGTCTAAATCGTCAAAATGATCAACTTGTTTTTTAGATACGACAAGTGTATGACCTGGGCTGATTGGGTAAATATCTAAAAACGCCATCGTTTTTTGATCTTCATAAATCTTATGGCATGGAATTTCGCCGTTTATGATTTTCGTAAAAATACTCGGTTGCATAATGCTTAGCTTATCAAGAATGTCGGTTAGAATAAAAGCATGAGCAGATTAGGCAATGAAATTTAACGGACGTAAAATTCTTATTTTTATCGCTGCTTCGGTACTTAGTTTTTTATTATTCATGGCTGTGTTTACCTTTGCACTGAGTAACACAGTAGCTAACCCCAGTTACGTAAAAAAACTATTGGCAGAATCTAAAACTTACGATAACGTTATAGATCAAACTTTCAAACTCGCTAGTATCCAAAAAACTTTAGAAATCAATAATACTAACAATAGTGGTATCGAAGAGCTTGCGCCGGTAATTGAAAAAACACTTACTCCCCAATTACTGCAAAAAAACACCGAAGCTGTAATTGATGGTATTGATGTGTGGCTTTCTGGTAAAGCAAATACACCACAATTTAGTATTGCGGTAACCTCCTTAAAAACAGAGATGACAAATAATGTTGCCGATTATTTGTATAACCGCGTTCAGGCTTTACCAACGTGCCAACAGGCAACTACAATCGAATATGACCCACTAACGGCTACCTGTAAGCCGAATGTTCGCATAGATAAGCAGGATTTTATTGATAACGCACAAAAAGTTATTAACGAACTGCCTTTTATGAAAAGCGATACCCTGACTTACGAAACATTTGCTAATGCAGAAAATCAAAATAACACCAGTAAGTTACCAAAAACTATTCCTAAAGCTTATCAATGGCTAAAAATTGCCCCTTATATTTTTGGAATACTGGCACTAGCGGCAGCATTTACGGTAATTTTACTGCGTAAAGATCATGTAAGAGCATTAAAAACTGTTGGGCACACATTATTTATTGCCGGAATATTTTTGGTACTTGCAGGATTTATAGCCAAATTAATACTAAATAAATCCTTGGGTACAGTTGGGCAAAGCTCTGATGCGCAACATGCTTTTGCAGAAATAATATTCATACCACTTACACAAAATCTAGGCTCAAAGCTAAGCAATATAAGTTTATACTTTGGTGTTGGCTTTATATTTTTAAGTGCATTGTGCTATGTTACCGCAAAATTTGTGTTTCAAAACCAGCAGAACAATAAAAAACTAGATAAATCAGAAGAGGGTAAATCTGATAATGAAGATAAACCTGTAAACTTAACTGAGCAATCAAAAGATTTAAATTAATATTCTGATTCGAAAGGATTATCGAATCAGAAGAGTAGCAAAAAAAATAGCTTTTTTTGCTACTTGATCGCAAAAACTCACGCAAGCTATTTGTATGTTAGCTACGTGGCGGAAGGGGAGGGATTCGAACCCTCGGTGCAGTTACCCGCACACTTGTTTTCGAGACAAGCCAGTTCAACCACTCCTGCACCCTTCCGCATGAACTTACGCCACCAAGTATAATTATAGCCCCAAGGGAACTTCAGTATTTAGGCAATAACGAACTTCATCAACCGTAGTTAGCTTGCAAAAAGAAACGACGTTAATAGTACCTACGTATTGGTCTGTGTTTTTAGAAATAGCAGGTAGCGTATATTTATTGGCAACGCTTAGATATGCGGTTGTTTTAATCACACCTGTTTTTGCAACACTAAACGTATTTGTTGTCGCAACATTACCCTCTACATTTAATTGTGTTGTCTCTAGTACGACTGTTGGTAATCCAGTAGCAGGGTCAGCAGACTTTATACAGCTAAGTACATATTGGTTACCGTCCACTAAAGCTTGTGTTCCTCGCACAGGTAACACCGTAGTTGGTGTCAACGCTCCTGCAACACGACATTCAGGATACACGGCCGTTTTTGAGCCCCCACAACTAGAAAGCTGAATTTTAAGTTGAGCAGTCTTCGCGGCAAACCTACCAATTTGAGACAAATTATTAGAATCTTTGAAACAAGTACCTGCAGCCGGAGCTTTATAAACAAACTTTATGGCTCCCCCAAAGGACTCTGTTGCTAAAACATTAATTGTATTCCCGCTTAGTGGTTTAGCATATCCTACTGATTGCTTATCAGTAAGGTTACCGTCAAAATTTAGCCCTCCATTAGTCAGCTCCCAGTTTCCATATAAATTTAATGCGACTGTTGTATTACTTTGGGCAGTATTTGCTACAGTTGTTCCGTTTACAGTGCTTAGGTTGTAGGTATACAAAGACCCATTTTCAGAAGCTCTAGCTACGTTCGTAAAACTTAAAAATATGCCAAGCGCAGAAATAACTGCCACAATTGGCACAAAACCCAAGTTAATTTCTTTCAATCTCACAAAAACTCCTTTCATTCATTTAGTATTTTACCTTGTTTATTTAATTATGTCGTTGACGAGCAGGTTTTATCTTCGTCATGGACCTTTAGTGGTTCGGCACAAAAAGTGAATCTACCAACGAAAAGGCCGAGCACAAAGCTCGGCTCTTTCGTTGGTACACCCGACAGGATTCGAACCTACGACCTTTGGCTCCGCAAGCCAACGCTCTATCCAGCTGAGCTACGGGTGCGCGTAGCTAAAAAGCCACAATACTATACCAGATTGAGGAGCAATTTTCTAGATTTCAAAAATGGAAACGGCTGGTCAGTTTATCTACAAAATCACGTTCGCGGTGTTCGAATGGTAAATAGTCGCCTAAAACCTCTACGATATGATCGCCCTGAGCTGGATCTAAATACATTGTTATCGACATCATAAATCTTTTCTGCGGCAAAAGTTGAATATTTGGCATTCCTTCTTCAATAACCGCAAAACTTCTAAATTCGTCAAAAGAAAAGCGCTTTTCGCCTACTAAAATGCCATCTGGCGAAATCTCATAATTCAAGACTCTTGGTCGCAAATTGCCGAACATACCTACCGCGATGGCAAGTACTGCTATTGCAACGATAGAAAACCACTCTTTAGTAAGAAAAAATATGCCTAAACCTAGTACTAGCGCGCCAGCGATTAGCATCGCGTACCAACCGCCGTTTTTTTCGTGCGAAACAAATTCTGATGCTGTCCAACTAACCTGAGTTTCACTATCCGTAACTGATTGTGGATCCTGAGGTTGATCAAACGTGCCTGTTTGCTCTAATTGCCCCGACTGATACTGCCATTGAGGCTGCGTAACTTGTTGTGTAGGTTGTTGTGGGGTTGCCTCTTGTGACGTAACTGGTTGTTGATTTTGTTGATCCATTAAGAGTATTTTACACCATAAGCGCTTTATTAAATATTGCTTACTAACAGATTAGAAGGTACAATGTGGTGGCTGAAATATCCGGAGAGATGACCGAGTGGTTGAAGGTAGCAGTCTTGAAAACCGTCGTGCCGGCAACGGTACCGTGGGTTCGAATCCCACTCTCTCCGCCAAATAAGGTATAATCAACC
>CAZAXJ010000040.1:0-6628 GCA_964489075.1 uncultured Candidatus Saccharibacteria bacterium | reverse complement strand
GGGACCTTTGTGATATGTTCGAAGATGCAATTACCCTGATCATTACTTCATAACCGGGTTGCTTGGTTTTCTCTTCAATTACATCGGCTGTAGCCGCATCAAGTGTTGATATTTCTACTTCTTTTTTCTGGCCTACCTCTGTTTGTTTTGTTTCAGGTGGTTTAAATGGTGCACTGAATATTTGTTGTAGCCACCACAACACAAGATCAAAACCTTTTCTATCTTTTTTACCTTTTCTTTTTTTAGCCGCTTCAGAACTGGCAATTTTACGCCAGCCATCAAAAGCAGGACGTATTAATATCTGCACACCAACACCATCCTCTTTTTCAAGAGTGGCAAGCGCATTGAGTAGTGATTGCATAGCATCACGCTTTAAATCCTGATAAGTAGCTATTGGATAAGCAAAAGATTCTTTTAAGATTAATTCACCGCCGATAGTTCCACTTACCCTACCGACAGGACTAAAAATATTATGCTCTGCTACTTCTTCGAGCCTTGCTGAAGGATACGCACTTACCACGGCTTGTTCAACTATTGATATAAGTGTTACAGGTACAGCAGTATAGAAAGATACGACTCCTTTATGAGCAATTATTTCTAAACTAATGTGTCTTTGGCCGTAGAACTTCGACTTAAACCCTTTTTTAGTAGTGCTCGACAATATGTTGTACAAGATCTGTGCCTTAGATATGTTCTCATCTGCAATGTCTCGAGCATCTCTACCATTGCCTTCAACATCATCACTGGGTGGCGGCAAATGAATAAGAAGAGGTACCATTTTCAAGCCCCTCTCATAATTCTTGGCCTCTCGCATTAACTGGCGAGTTTTCCAGAACATGTAGGCACCAATTACTAGACCAACACTAATTAGTATAAAAAACGCTATTAGAATTGTTGGGGCCATATTACTACCATCACCTATGCCGCGGCTTGGTTGTCGGGTCTGACTTTACCAAACCTATCACTAATAACCTGATCTTTATATTTAGCTAGCTCATTCGACTGCTTGTGAGGATCATCACGGTTTTGGCCAACAATAGATTTTGCTTTCTCAATCACAGCCTTATCAACGACATCAGGATTAGAATAATCACTAGTCATGGTTGGCTGTGCTTGAGCTGGGGCCTCTACCGGAATGACAGGCTGAACTGGTGCAAGCGGTATTATTGTAGGTTCTGGTGCTCCATAATAAGCTTGGGCCACCTTATCGCCTTGGGGTTTTTCTTTTTCGCTGCCGCTTGGCACTGGGGCCTTTTCAACAGAAAATGGTGGCGTTTCTGCAGATTCAACCGGCATTGGTAAATTTTCTTTCCCTTCCGGCTCCAAATTTGGTGTTGGTAACATCTGATCCATCTGGTAATAGTATAGCAAAAATGTTATTTAAAACGTTCGTATATTATTCTTTTAAACCAAGCAACCTAAGGCCATACCATGCAACGAGAGCCGGAAGCATTATAGCCAACAAAATATCAATAAAAGTAAGATTACTCATTGTAAGTAAGGCAAAAATTATTGTCGGTCCAAAAGCCAGACTTATTCCTAAATACCTAGTTTCAGCATTATTGAATCTATCAAAGAATAGACGCACTAGTAAAGTAATCGTAACAACGGAAAAAAGATATACTAACAGAGTAATTGTTAAAAAACCTAAGGGGTTAAGAGAAAAAGGATCAACTGTAAAAAAAACTATCGTCAAAGCAGTAAGTAAACTTAAAAATACGAGTAGTGTTCTTTTCATTGTTCTGGTAATCAATTATATAGCAAAAAAGAATACCCGCCTCCAACCAGGCGGGTATTCACCAACAACAGAAAGCTTTTTTGGAGTCCCGAGTTGGTAAATCCGCTCTTTGTATAGACTATTTAGCGCTTACCAGTACTCGGAACTTTTACTGACCGCTCTCCAAATTGGAGGGCGACAACCACTGCATTGTGCTTTTCAATGAGTGTTTTTTGTAAGTTTTTATTTACAACTTACTGTGTTACAGACTAACAAAAAATTTGATTTTTGTCAATTATTTTTGTAGATTTATTTACAATATTTATCTTTAAAAATATATAAATTTAACGTTGTTATTATAACTACTTATAAAAGTATATTTTCTGGTTAGCTTTTCTAGTTTAGCTGTAAACTGCTTTTTATTTAATAAAATAATTTGGAATTTTTCGTACAAATAAACTAGGCTTCTGTTGAACATAAATTGGGTTTTAATAAAATTTCGCTTGCCTGCAGTGGTTAAATAAAATATCGATAAATCTTAACTTTACTTAATGTTACTCAAATAAATCTTAAACCTCATACTTGGTAATGTAGCTTGTTTATATACCAAGAAATTAATTTCTTTATAAAGCTGCCATAGCGCACTAAGGTTCACTAAAAAACGACTACTAAACTTATATTTTAGTAGCAGAATACTGTAACGAATTAAAACCAGAGGGCTTATTAGGATTATAGTTATACACAGTTTTTATTTATTTTAATATTGACACTGCTTTTGCTTATTTATAAGATGAAGCCAGCACTGAATAAATAAAGTGCTCAAAAACAAAAACCTCGACTGTAAACAACGGCTTCTCGCAAGCCGTTGTTTCAAAGCAAAAATCGAGGTTAATGCAAAAACAGATACTAAAAACTAAAAAACTCAGTATTGTCCGCAGCTCAATACTGAGTTTTTTTATTGCTTTATTTACGTTTATGGTTACACTAATAACCCATGATCGCACATACAAAAAGTATTGTTGACGTTGGCTTCATTGGTGTAGAAGTTGGAATAGAGTGCCATCTTTCGAATAGTCTTCCAAATATAACGATTGTCGGTTTAGCAGGAAAGTCAGTTGATGAAGCAAAAGAGCGTTTAAGAGTTGCCATAAAAAGCTCAGGAGCTACACTACCCAAAAAAAGAATTATACTTAACCTTACTCCTGCCGAACTACCCAAAGATACGGCTAGCATTGATCTTGCAATGGCGATCGCAATATTAATTGCTGATGGACAATTAAGCCAGCCAGATGAAAAGATATTATTCATAGGCGAGCTCGGCCTTGATGGTGATATTAAAGCAGTTAGAGGTATCGTAGGTAAGCTGAGAAGTAAAGTAGCAGAAAAAGCAACTAAAATTTACATCTCCGAGGAAAATATAGAACAGGCAGAGCTAACTCAGAGAGAAAATATTATCCCCGTAAAAAAGCTTGTTGACGTAATTAACGACCTTAACGGAACAAAAAAGCTATTTCCAATCATCCAAAAGAAGTTGAATATAGCTAATGGGAGTTCATTTATTGATATGGGGGAAATAAAAGGTCAGGATGCAGCTAAAAGAGCTTTATTAATCGCAGCGGCAGGAAAGCACAACATTTTGATGTCAGGACCTCCAGGAACAGGTAAATCTATGCTTGCGAAGGCATTTACCAGTATTTTGCCTGCGCTTGATATGTCCGAAGCATTAGAAGTTACACACATCCATAGTCTTTCAAGCAGGAACTATGAAAAGATAGTTACAACACCTCCCCTTCGATCGCCACACCATACTGCAAGCGATATATCCATTATTGGTGGCGGTCATTCCTTACGGCCAGGAGAGATAAGCCTAGCTCATAATGGAGTTTTGTTTTTAGATGAATTGCCTGAGTTTCGTAGATATGCACTCGAATCACTAAGACAACCTCTTGAAGATGGTAGAGTAACTATTGCAAGAGCTCAGCAGTCAGTAGAGTTCCCTGCTAACTTTATTCTGATAGCCACAAGTAATCCCTGTCCTTGCGGCTACCTCGATTCATCGAAAGAATGTATTTGTAGCGCCAGCGAAATTCAACGTTATCAGAAAAAATTATCTGGGCCGATTATGGATCGAATCGATCTGCATGTAAATGTAAGTCAAGTCGAGCACAAGTCATTACTCGAAGATGATAGACAAAAAGAATCACCACAGCTAAGAGAAAAAGTAGTATTAGCAAGAAAAGTACAGCTTGAGCGACAAAAAAATACGCTTAATAGTAACCTCTCTAACAGCCAACTTAAAAAATATGCAAAACTTACACCCAAAGCTACGGCATTATTAAACAGCGCCTCAGAAAAATTACAGCTCTCGGCAAGAAGCTATATGCGGACTGTTAAATTAGCTCGTACTATTGCTGACCTTGGGTTAAGTTACGAAGTTAACGAGACACACATAGCCGAGGCTTTACAATATAGGCCCAAAAAACAAATAATATAACATCTGTTGACCGATGTTTCTCTCTCTGTTATAAT
Organism: uncultured Candidatus Saccharibacteria bacterium; assembly: GCA_964489075.1. GTDB lineage: Bacteria > Patescibacteriota > Saccharimonadia > Saccharimonadales > CAIOMD01 > JBBRSL01. The sequence goes on along the minus strand of CAZAXJ010000040.1, from coordinate 2,382 downwards.
TAGCCATGAAAAAGGAGTAACTACATTAACAAGCACACCCGCCTTAACCAGGCAATTCGGGCGAGCTCACTAAGAGTAATAGACGAAAACGGCCAGCAATTAGGAATACTTACTAGACAAGAAGCACTAAATGCTGCCGAACAAGCGGAACTTGATTTAGTCGAAATATCGCCTGATGCTAATCCGCCAGTTGCAAAAATAGTTGATTGGGGCAAATACAACTATCAACGAACAAAGCAACTACAAAAGAACAAGCGACAAGCCAAAGCAAGTGAATTGAAACAAATGCGATTTGGCTTAAAAATTAGTGATCATGACATTGGTGTAAAACTAAAAAAAGTTCGCTCATTTCTGGAAGACGGAGATAAGGTAAGATTGAGCATAATTTATCGGGGTCGTGAACTTGCTCATAAAGAATTAGGCAATCAATTGATGGATAAATTAGTTGCCGAACTTGGTAAAAATGTAGTTACAGATCAACAGCCTCAGTTCGCTGGCCGCCAACTGAGTGTAGTAGTAAGGAGTAGTAATGCCAAAGTTAAAAAGCCATAGTGGCACTAAAGACAGAGTAAGAATAACTAAGAACGGTAAAGTTATTGCAAAGCCTAGTTTTAGTAATCACTTTTTAGAAAAGAAAAGCGCTTCTAGAAAGCGTACCTACGCTGGCACAAAAAGCCTTGAAGGCAAAGTTAAGCGCAATATTAAACGAAAGCTCGGAGCTTAATTAAATGAGAGTAAAAAGAGGCAAAACCAGCCACAAGAAACACCATAAAGTACGACAAGCTACAAAAGGAATGACTCATTCACGCAGGCGTAGCATTAAGATGGGCCGCCAAGGCATAGTTAAGTCACTCCAGTACGCTACACGAGATCGGAAAAACCGAAAGCGAACTTTTAGAGCTCTTTGGAATGCACGTATCAATGCAGCAGTTCGCGAACATGGAACAACATACAGTAAATTTATCAATAATCTTAAAAAAGCGAACGTCACACTAGATCGCAAGATATTAGCAGAGTTAGCGGTAAATGAACCTAAAGCTTTTACAGAAGTTGTGAAAACAGTTTCTAAAACCAAATAAATTACACTTAAATAAACATCAAAAATCCCCCTTGTTAAGCCGAGAGGGATTTTTAATGCCAGACTACCCGTAAGCCGGGTTCTGTTTTAACTGATCATCTATCTGGGCTCGATATTGCTACCAAGCTCTAGCGGGTCAATCACAAGCTCTAGCGGGTCACTAACCCCAATATTGAGGCACGAGTCTGCTTCCTTGCAGCTGGCAGGGTTTACCTTTCGACATGGGTCACCCCAAGCGACTGTGAGCTCTTACCTCACTCGTTTCACCCTTACCCCGTTAAACGCGGCGGTTTTGTTTCTGTGGCACTTTCCCTAAGATTACTCTTGGTTGCCGTTAACAACTGCCATACCCTTTGCTGCCCGGACTTTCCTCCAAACTGCTTTATAAGCAGCTCAGCGATCAGCCGATAGTCTAGCATCTTTATTATAACAATTTATTATTTTGTTTCAGCATCTAGTATTTCATTAACAACCGCATCGGATAGCTTGTTAAGCTCTCGTGGGACATGCGTGAACGAAACATGTTCAAAGTGCTGCTTTTCGTCATGAATTGCCTGGTTAATCGGCCAAAGATCACGGTTCTTTATTTTAAAAATACCTGTCATTTGGTTTACGACTAGCAGACTGTCCATGTATATGTGGATTTTACGAGCCCCAATCTCTTTCGCTGCTTTCAGCCCGATAAGCACTGCTTGGTACTCTGCTTGGTTATTAGTTGTCACGCCTAAATATTTACCGCCCTTTTCAAGAACTTTGTTTTCCATATCTAGCAGGACAAAACCACTCGCTGATGGGCCAGGATTTCCTCTAGAGCCACCATCAGTATACAGTTTTATCTCTGTTATACTTGTTGATTTTTTGACATCGTTTTTTGGAAGGAATTTATTGATAATCACTTTTGTTTCTTTACTCACATCAAGTGCTTTAATGAGATCAATATCGGCCCAAGAAAAATCATCATGCTCGTCATCATTTAAGTTAGGACTAATTTCTTCTGCAATTTCAATTTGATAGCAAATACCTACAGCATGGTTTTCACTAGTCATATAGGTATAATGGCCAGTAAAACCAATATCTTCTTGGTTTAGTGGAAACCCTACTTTTTCTTCTAATTGTCTTTTCAGTGCTACTTCAACCTCTTCACCAAAATCTACTTTTCCACCCGGAAACTCATACTGCCCAGGATACTCAGCTGCATTTTTTAGTCTCTTCAAAAAAAGATACTTTTTGCCACTTTTAATAATAAGTCGGACTATGGTGTTTTGTGTCATATAAAATTGATTATCGCATATATATAAGAATAG
>CAZAXJ010000039.1:0-6974 GCA_964489075.1 uncultured Candidatus Saccharibacteria bacterium | reverse complement strand
GACACCCGAAAGAATACGCACTCGTAGTCTCCTCGCGCATAGTTACACCCTCACCCGACACATACAAAATACCTATAAAATAATCTCCACTCGTTACCGAAACAGGAGAAGAAAAAGACAACGTGATATTCGTATCAGAGCTATGAGCCCCCACCAAAGAGTTACTGATAGATCGAGACGCAAGAGAAGTACCAGTAGAATCAAAAAGTCCTAAAGTCCAAGAGCGGGCGACGTTCGTCGTACCAAAAGCGGCTCGAAAGGTAAAACCAGAAATCTGTGTAGAACCCCCGACATGGAACTTCTGACCGACATAATTAGTACCACTAAGGCTCTGTGTACCAGTTGCACCAGTAGGATAATAATACGCAATCAAAGAGCTCGCAAAAGCCGAATAAGCACCAAGAGCGACGCCCGCCAAGATCAGGACGAGCCAAGTTTTTACTCCAATTTTTTTCATAGCCTAGTGATGAATGGCTTTTATTAAGATCGTTATAACAACAACAGCAAGAATCACACCACTCACAGTTATCCACCAAGGAGAAAGATCAGTAAGAACAGGGCTCATTACTGAAAACGTCGAACTCGCGAAATCAGAAAGCGAGCCAAGATTGATAACTGTGGAGGCGTGAGCTACAGGTATCCCGAACATATTAGCGATGGAAAAGGCTACCCACTACATGAATCAAGAACTTTGCGAGATAAAAAGCCAAGGTTACACCTACCGCAAAGTAGATGAAAGGCAAAATATCCGTAAAGATAGGGCTAGACCAATCACCAGCACCAGAGAGAAAGGTACTTGCAGATGGCAAAGTTACAAGAGATAGGAATGGCATATTTTTTTATTCACCCTCATGAAGAAAATCACCGCGCTCCGACCTATCGTCAGTAAGATCTAAATACCGACGTCGCGCTTGATGACGCATTAAGCCCTGCGTGTCATGAGGAGCACTTGAGAAATGAGCAAAACCCGAACGAACAACACGAATCAGATACAACCCAATCAATACAGCCACAAAAACGCCAACAGCGAGATAGATCCAAGGCAAGAACTCATCAAACGTAGGAGATGAATAATCACTTATGGAACTAAGCATATCCGCCATAGAAGGAATTGTAGCAATGGCTAGGAATGGCATATTTATGTTCTGTCTTTGAGAAAGACTGTCTCCTCGCGATGAGCAAAAGCCGCCACATCAGAAGAATCAGACCGCCCGCCACCAAAGAAATGAGCGAACGCATTTTTAAGAACTCGACCAAGAAAGACAATAGCTAGAGCACCTGCAAAGACACCAACCGCCAAGTAAACAAACGGCAAATATGAATCAAACGTCTCCGACGAATACCCCGAACTAGAGGCAAACACAGTTGAGGCACTAGGCAGATTAACTAATACAGTAAAGAATGGCATATTTTTTCGTTAGAGGCGTTGCGCGAGGGGCGAGGGCGAGCACTCTAGCTGATTGGTACAGCGAAAGCTCTAGCCTTCTAACCAATTTTCCCCCCCCGCGCATTGACCCCAATACTTTAGCGGCGGCGACCCCGACGACCCCGACGACCACCGAGAACCATAGCCGCACCTTTCTTGAAGTTGCGAGCAACCAAGTGGATCGCAAGAGCACCAACAAAGACACCGACAATGAGATAAATGACAGGAGCAAAACTGTCAAAAATCTCTACGGAATACGGCGCGGTACTCGAAGAAATCGAAGAAGGAGACGGGATTGTGAAGTAAGTCGTAGCCATCGCAAGAGGAGCGAAAGCCATACCCACTACCGAAGCACCGACTGCTACTTTCTTTAACAAGCTTTTCATGAACTTGAATTATTAATTTTAATTAACACGACCTTTGCTTTCAGTTTCTACGAGCAACAATACTCGTAGCAGACCGAAAAGCCCATATAATTGCCGATAGCGCAAAACCCGCAATAAGCAATCCTAATATAATATACAGCAACGGCATAGAATCATCAACTATCGCCCCCGTATTAGTTACAACGGCATTATAAAGATCAGCAGAACTACTTGCCGTCGCATGAGCTATGTTAATTAAATGTATCATACCGCGATTTTGGTTTAAACTTTTTCACTACCGCTACCCCAATTATACCAATAGCAATCATTAATGCAAGAGCTATAACAGTAGAAAAAGTACCAATGATTACAGGCTCTGTATTATCAAGCCAAGTCTGAAAAGCAATAGTCGAGCTCGAAGAACCACCGCCACCACCACCCGAACCAGCAGTATAATCAATTACCAAATATGGCGTAGTGCTCGCACCAGTATCAGCCGCCTTAAAAGACCATCTAGCACTACAATTCTCACCCGTTGGCGTTGAATTATCAGCGTCAGCCGCTAAATTAAGACCAAACTCAATCGTCGAAGTAGTCAAACCAACTAAAGACTGCAGATAACTAATACCCGCGGCGTTAAGAGACATTGAATTGTACGTCGAAGTAGCAAAAGAATTAGCGTCGAGATCCGTTGCATAAACTGCTGTCTGACCCGCTAGATTAGCGAAATCACCACCAACCAAAGACGACTGACTAGCAACAGGAGCAGAGGTTAATCTCAAACCCTCTTGAGCAGAAGTTATTAAATTACAATTCAACTGCGAATTATCCTCGTACAAATTAAGAACCGCACTATTAATAGTTGAAGAAGCAGGAATATCAGAAGTCGTAAAACCAAATAGCACAGCAGAACGCCAAGCATGATTACCATACCAAACACCGCCAGGAGTAAACCCATCATACCCAGCGATCAAATTAGTGCCGGGATCAGAACCACCAGTACCACCACCACCCCAAACAGCCGCCCAAGTATTATTAGTAAAAGTAGGTGGATTAGGATTAGCTAGATAATCAGCCCAACCATCAACGGGATAGTTAGCCCCACTAGCAGGATATAGGGTTATCGTTGTAGCAAAACTCAAAGAAGGAAGAAGCAAACCGACGAGAGAGAGAATTGCAAAAATCTTTTTCATATCATCTAATAAAAAAACTTCGTGGTGAACGTGTTTTAGAAATCACCCGAGCAACAAGAAAACCAAGCCAAATTAAAAACGTAGCAGTTACCGCAACACCGATACACAAAGTTACAAACTCGTTTGGCGTCATTTTTTTCTTTTGATTAAAAACACCACTAGAATCGTAACCAGAATAACAATCGCAATAACGGCGAGGATAAAGAGCTGTCCATTAATCGCGGCTAAATACTCTGTATCAGTCATACCATTACTCTATACCATTGGCTTTAAAACCTCAAACGTATCATATAGTGAATAATACCGCTCTGGTTGCTTTATAGTCAAGGTACGAAGAACATCACCATATTGAGCGTCAACAAGGGTTATTTTTTGAGTATCGTGATGACGCCAAGCGTAAAGCAAAAAATCAGTAGCTTTACGCACGCGCAAATCGACCTGACCAAAAGACTGCGACGTATACATAACAAGCATTTTCTTTTTTCGTGTTTGATTAATCCACCTTGTAAGATCTACGTTGTTTTTAGAAAGGCGCGCGTCCATAGTCAACCAAATCTCATCAAAGCAAAAAATACCACCCTCCATCGTCCAAATCTCATCAAGCGAATTAATATACTGCGACCCTTTGAGCCCATAATTAGCAAAAAGCGGAACACCAAGAGACCGAGAAAGCAAATAGGAAAAAACCGACATCGTGAAGGTTTTACCCGCTCCCATTTTTCCAACTACTCCTAATAGCATAGAGGGGTGTGGGGAATCAAACCCCAGGGTTAAGTGGAAGATGGAGAAAAAAAACCACCATTCTGTGTATCGCCGTGGCAAACAGAGAACCCCGCGCCAAGCAACCCCATTAAGGCGGGAATTACCCGCCTTCGCAATTACTTTTGAAGCTTAATTGCAGTAAGCTGTGCGCCAATACCAAATCCTTTTGGATAAAGATTGACCGAGACGACCGCTTCGGTATTCCTGACAGAAAGCAAACTCTCCATCACCTTTGCATTCTTGGCAAGATCATCGCTCAAATTGAAATCGAACACATTACTGTCCGCGTCAATAAGAGAAGCAGAGAAGAAAGCATACGGCTTGCCAGACGTTTTGCCGACACCCTTCTTTTCCTCAACCTTGAGAACGGTAACTTTTACACCTTCAATAATCATTTTTTTAATTTATAGGTTTTACTTTATATAACCGATACCGACCTTTACCTAACCATTCTGTATCAAACTCGTGAACTTGTAAAGGGGTAAGCTCATCATCGTCAAGATACCCTAGCGCAACGTCATCAAACGTCTCCGTAATTTTCGATAACAACGGGCGCACAACATTGCGAGAAACTGAATATGCCTTTCTGCCCCATAAACGCTCATCGTGCATGGCTTTGGACATGTACTTAGACAGATACCCGATAAGTCTAGGCGAGCCGTCGGTGGGCAAACAGTCAACAAATCCCCTCTGCCAAAGGTTCTGAAGTAAACGATCACCTCGTGCTGTTTCTGGATTGATACCTTTTTCGACACAATAAGCAACAAATCTATCCCTTATTTTTTTCTTTTTACGACCCATAGAAGCCCACACAGACCACGGAAGCTCATTGACCACCACATCATCGCTCAAGCCCCAAATAAGGGTGTGGAAGTGAGGTGCTCCTCGTTTTTGAAACTCAAGGACTGTAACGTATGAGATAGATCCGCCAAATCGGTACTTAAGGTTGCGGATAAAGAAGAAGAAAGCAGACCAAGCTTCTGTAACTCCGAGTGCTTGATACATCGTAAGAGTAACGAAAGCAGGAACTCCAGTTGCATAGAGGTGAGAGCGGACAAGGCGCGTAAAGGTGCTTTTAAGTCTACGGATACTATCAGCCCTTCGCTCATGAGCTCCCTGATCATACGCTCGCACCTTTCTAGCTTTTCGCTTTTTATAGCCAACTGGGTATATAATAGGCTCTTTTTCATATTCGTATACTTCTAGGATATTGCCCGACCTCCAAACTTTTGTATAAGCCACTTTTCATTATAACGATTATTATTGCTAAGTTTGTAATGTATCAAGTCTTGCGTGGCGGGCTCTGCGAGCCCGCCACGCTCAAACCTGAACAAATCCCGTCGTCCGTTACCAAAACGGCTGTAGCGTTTTGGACTGGGACGACGCTTTTAGAGACCACCATGTAAGGGAAAGAAAAATACATAACTTTTAATAAATAATGTTTTTTATTATGATTCGCTAATTCTCGAACGAACCCTTTTGTTACACCTCACCCGACTTCATCGAAGCCGAGAAAAGACTACTTCATTACATCAACCTTGATTGCATTCTGACCAATAAACTTTTTGAGAGACAAAGACTCTACAGCCCTCATCATAAAGACATCACTAAAGTTATTCTTCTTGTATCTAACCCATTCATCAACAAACGTATCAAGAACCAAAGCCTCGTCAGTCTTTCCACGAGCTCGAAGCCTTTTAGCTTTGACTTTTAACCAAAGCAATGCGCGAATCTGCGGACTTGTGAGCTGTAAACTAAAATCCGATACAATACGCAATAGTTCCTCCTCACCCGAGCCAGACGTTGAGCTCTTAAAGAGATCATTAAACGCCTTTTCTATATTTTCATCTTTTTGCTGTTCCATACTATTTTCTAAGCAATAAAGCTATAAGCATAATTACATTAATAGCAGTAAGGAGCGTTGGAATAAGTTTTAGCAAGCCTCCCTCTTTTGGTAGAGGATCTTGCCACAAACAACTAAAATCAACTCCTTGCTCATCAACAGCCTCCTGAACCTTTGAAAAGAACAACTCCTTTACCTCGTCCATCGTATAGAGCTTTATCCCTCGCTCTTTCTCCTCGCGCTTCTTCATCTCCTTTGCCTGTTTCTCGAAAAAATCAGCCATTTTTTTTAATTAATTGTAGGGATCTTCTTAATCACCCACATGATTAGTTTATAAGTAAACACATAAGTCTCAATAGCCAAGAAAATACCTATTACAGTCAACAACGTACCGACTGGAAAGAAAGGATCAATAATTGCAAATACACTTTTCGCCGAAGCTATTGCAGACACTATACTGCTGTCAGCAGTTACATCTGATAACAGTGTAAACGGAGAAATCAAAACGCGCAAGAGGATAAAGATACCCGACAATAATACTCCTGTTATCATAATTCAATTTTTGAAAACCTTTTAATTATGAACACGCCGAGCACAAAGTACAAAACCCATTGTATACCCGTCCTTAAATCTGAAAATACAGTAAGGGTCTGAATTGCCGGCAAAGATATTGTACTAGTACCAACCGCAAGCGTCGAGCTAGAAAATGCATTCTTATAGACAGTCCAATAGCCAAAGGGCGGCTTATGCTCAACATCAGTCTGTAAACTCCTGAATTGATCCCACACAGAGGGATCTGGAATAAAGAGATAGGTAAACAATTTACAAAACGAATTAGCAAATAGCCCGTCGGCTGGATCACACGTTATCGTTAAAGCCGTAGACGTAGCCGTTGGCGCACTCGTAGGAGTGAATTGAGTAAAGCTATCTATAGCAGACGTGCCAGCAACCTGAAAATTAATGACCGAAGAAGTTGCGATATTGACAGAGCTCTGCACTATATTAGCCCTAGCCCAATAAGTGCCACCAACTGTCAATGCATCATTTTTTGGCACTAAAATATAAGACCCGATAAGAGAATCAGCAACAGACTTGCCAACACTACTCGTACTAGTCAAAGACGTAGGGCTCGTACCATAAGAGACTGTAAAGGTCGTATCACCAGCAGGAATACTATAATTCAAAAGCCAAGCGTTGAAATCACCCTTTAGCGAAACAGCGTCAGACGGAAAACTTATTGAAACACTCCCAAGATTACCCTGCACATCAAAATATAGATCAGCAGAACTGCAAGAAGGCAATGCGCCAGTACCTGAATAGTTAGCAATACGACACCCGAAAGAATACGCACTCGTAGTCTCCTCGCGCATAGTTACACCCTCACC
>CAZAXJ010000038.1:0-7256 GCA_964489075.1 uncultured Candidatus Saccharibacteria bacterium | reverse complement strand
AAAAATCTCGATCTTTTACCTAATGCATACAATGACGATCTATCTCCTGATCAATTCGGATCTTATTATTTGCGAAATGGTGCAAGAATATACCCAGATGTTAACAACTTTCTAGAGTATGCCACACCAGAATCATACGGCCCAACAGAAGCTATGATGACGGATATGGCGGGCATAAAGCTGGTAAAAGAAATCGTTGCAAACAGCGAAGCAAACAAGACACAGATATATCGAAGAGTCGGTTTTGCAGGAATTAACAATAAATTTTCCGAAACGAGTGGATATCACGAAAATTACCTGACAAGCCGAACAATTTTCGAAAAAGAAAGTTTTAATGCGCTAGTAAAAAGTTTTCTTGTATCAAGGCAAGTTTGGTCTGGCATGGGGTTCGTAAACAGCACTTATTCAGTTTCGCAAAAAGCAGAAGGGATACAAGACACACCACAACAAAGCGCCAGCCGAGTAAAAAGAGGTAACAAGCCTTTATATATGGCTATTTTAGATAGTGACACGATGAATTCGGGTTGGGCGAGACTTGAAATTCGTAATGCCGACCCCCTTAACTCGCCGACTCTTAGATTTTTAGGGTTTGCAGCGACATCTTTGATGCTACGCTTGGCCGAGCACGACTTTGCATATGCTCAACTTAGAAAATACAGCTTTTTGAAACCAGAAAAAGTTAACAGACAAATTGCACTTGATACAAAGTTAAATAAAAAATATCCTACTTGTGCAGCGGGGGAGATAACAGCGCTTGACTATCAACAAATACTTGCCGAGCACAGCCTTGAGCTTAGCAAACATGTAAAATTACCAAACGAGGAAATCAGAGCAGCAGAAATGTGGATACAGTTGTGTGACACAATTAAATCGACAGATAATATCGATGAACTCGCTGATCAGCTTGAGTGGGTTGCCAGACGGAAAGTCATAAGTCAGATTATGGGCAAAACGGCGCTTTCATATACCGACAATCGTGCAGTAATGCTCGACACTTGGTGGGATAGAGTTGATAAACAAGGGATAGGCGAAAAGTGGTGGGCAAAGCATGACCCGCTTTACAGCCTCGAAACAACTGCTGCTATAGCAAATTATGTATACTTGCCCCCACAAAAAACTAGAGCCAGGAAGAGAGTTGAACTATCAGAGCATGACGAAGTAATTGGGATTAACTGGAATGTGGTAAGTTTTCACCACAATGACAGAAGGTTGGCAGACCCTTATCAGTGGCGTTAGAACAATCTTTTTCGTACTTAAAGTGTTGTCAATATAATGATAGTAATCAGCTAAAGACCGGCGTACTATAGAAGTCAGTTATTACTATTTAATACAAAAAAGAGAGGTGGCAAAATGGCAGACTTTGCTGGTTTTGCTTTTAATGGCGGTAAAAAGGAGGAATGGGTTCAAGAAGAATTGGATTTCCCTGAATCTCTGGCTATTAATTATCAAATAGTGACGATGCACCCTGAGCAGTTAATCGCGCTGTGCGATGAAGCTAACGAACGTCATGCACGCGGCGAAATTACGAATGAAGAATTAGATGCGATTCTTGCTGAGTGCTATCACGATGTCCAAGAAGAAAGCCTTACCCCCGACGATATTGAGTTAGCTTATTTTATTGGAAAAATCGCTTCTAATTATCAGCCGAAAATTTTAGTAAAATAACCTCTTACTTTGCTGCTTACTTCTGTTAATTAGCACTCTTGACGTGAGAGTGCTAATTTGTAATACTATACCTGTGGCGATGCTTTGGGAGGTGTCGCTGCTGAGTAGGGTTTTAGACGGAGAATTACCGTGCACACCACACTTTTTGCCCACCCTAGTGTGGAAAGTGCACATGATGTTGAATCCGCTCAAGGTGCAAAAAGCGACAATTTAGATCAAAGCTTACGTAGACTCTGGCTACCTCCTTTGCCAATCTACTCTATAGCCCTCCACCCATTTGGCTGCGACATGTTGCTTTTTGTACCACTACACATGCCACACTTATTTGACGAGTGTGGTATTTTTATTGTTTTATATATTTATGGAAATTAGTGCAGAACAAGATAGTTTTGATTTGGAATATGTATTGTCTGATCGGCAGGTAGGCATACTAGAAAATACCTTCGGATTAGGTGTAGACTCTTTTGTTCATGAAGAGCTTGAACATTACATCGCAACCGGATCGAAAGAACAACTCCCTCAGCAAAGTATAGAAGAAGTAGCAGAAATAGTTGGTGGGCGTTACCGTTTTTTTGAGCTACTTGGAGTAACAGATCCAAAAAGTAACTATTACAGGAGCTTTGTTCGACTAAAGCGCTCAAATAATGAACTTATTAAGCCAAAAATCGCCATCGAAACTATGCTTATGTTAGATCGCTACAATCTGAGTAGCCAAAAAATACTTGCACAAGATATGTCTGTGCTTGCAGTTGGCCCACGCCATTTAGAACACATCTATAAAACTCTTCACAAAGAAACCGGGAGAGGCAAATATATCATTGAAAATGCACCTCGAATAATCAACTCCCGAGTTCATGATATATCGACAAAAATCGTAGATTATCGGCGGGCAGGTATCGACACTTCGCATGTTTTTGGGCTAAACCCCGAAAGCGCAGCGCAACTCGAAACCAGAGGCCTTCATCTTATCGAAATGCTTGATGAAGCAAAAATTAAAAGCGCTAAGGCTATAAACACAACACCGGCATTATTTTCAGTATCGCCTTCAGATATCCTTTACAGACTCAGCGCTCTAAACGAATTAAATATAAGTGCCGCAAAAGTAGCCAACCGCCAACCAGATCTACTTTTATTGGAACCGACAAATTTCAGAAATGCTTACGAAGCAATTGCTACACTCGGCTATGATCAACAAGCAGTAAAACGAATAATTGAAGCTAACCCAGAGATTTTAGAAGCACCCGATAAAGCACAAGAAAAACATAAAGTTACCAGTCGGATACTAAGCATACTAAACTGGCAGGGAGATGCTAGCGAATTAATGCTATTAAACACAAAGCTGTGGGCTTTTAGCATTACAGCTACCAACACCATTTTGAGTTCGATCGCAGAAGGTTTAGGTAATGAGTTTTACAATTTGCCGGCAAAAAAATTGGCACCGCTAATACGAATATCGCCACACAAACATATCAGAGCGCTTTATGATAATAGGTTGCCATACACTACCAAGTTGCAAGAACTTAAAAGCGTGCCTGCTGCAGATGTTGATCGCGATATTGCTTCACTTATTAATAGCAAGCGTTGGGACCCCGAAAAATTTTCTACACATGCCCTAAAGGCTTATTTAGCTTGGAGGAAAACTCAGCAGTAATTGCTACAGATATTTACGTTTTTGCATAAAATTAAACGCTAAATACCCAGGTAAAATTGGCAGCCAATATGTAATAAATCTATATATTAACGTAGCAGTCAAAGCACTGCTTGAATCCACCCCGAATGCAACAAAGCCGGCATACAGTGCAGCCTCGGCTCCACCCAAGCCACCCGGTGTAGGGGTAACTGCTGTAGCGAAAGCACCCAAAACATACACTAAAAATACTTCTACGACACTAATTTCAATGCCAATCGATACGGCCGACGCATAAAGAGCTGTTAAATAGCCCATTGTTACCAAAGTCGCAAATATAACAGCCAAAACTAAGCTAAGCGGACGGTTTTTATAAACTAGTAGTGACTTTTTTGTATCGACAATAAAACTCGTTATTTTGTGTTTTATTTTTGGACTTTTAATAACGAAAATCACGCCAGCAACTATTAGCGCTAAAAGCCCCAGCACCAGCCAAAACGGGATTTCTGGCAATGTTATATCAGAAGGGTCGCCACCAATAAATAAGGCAAAAATTGTAAGAAGTGAAAAGCTTACAAATGCCGCAAGTGAATTAACAGCAACAACTGTGGCCGTCTGAGCCGCATCGTGTTTTTGTTTATGTAGATACGCGGCATTCAGCCCTAAACCACCAACACCACTTGGCAAAAGCTTATTTGCAAATGCGGCCGCTACTTGAGCCAAAATAGTAAGCCAAGCTTTTATTTTATTGATTGCTACCGCAACATAACTTAAGCCTGCGGCAATGTATGTGGTAATCATACCCAGCACTGCCAAGAAAATCCAAGAAAGATCTGCATCGCGCATGGCCCGTAAGCTTTCTTTAAAATCAGCCCAGTTTCTAATAATCAACACAACAAAAAGTAGCAAAACGGCAATTGAAATAATTGTTCGCCACGGCCACTTTTTATAATTTTTCATTACAGGTTATTGTGCACTCTATTTAAAAATATGTACAATCGCTTTTTCACTAAAATAAGGTTCATCGTACCACTGACTTAATTCCCACAGCTTAATATTTACGCCGTTGGGCAATTCGTTGTTTATATCGCCACCCTTTAAATAAAGCAAGCCATTAGGAATTTCATTATTATCAGTTGTTTTTATTTTATCTTTAACCCAGCCCCACACTACATCTAAGCGCGTTACGGCCCTAGAAACAATAAAATCAAACTCTATCGTTACGTCTTCTGCCCGCGAATGAAGCGTAGAAACATTTTTAAGGCCTACTGAGCTAACAATAGCGTCAATAACTTTTAGTTTTTTACCAATAGAATCTACTAATAAAAATTTAGTTTCTGGGAATAGAATTGCCAACGGAATACCTGGAAACCCTCCGCCCGTACCAACATCCATTACTGAAGTATTCGGTCGAAAAGAAACAACTTTGCTTATAGCCAAACTGTGCAGTACGTGATGCAGGTAAAAATTGGTAATATCCTTGCGCGAAATAACATTAATTTTGCTATTCCAATCATTGTAATAAGGTTGCAGTTGTTCGAGTTGCTGTACTTGACGTGATGGTAGCTCAGGAAAATACTTTTTTATTTCGTCCATTATTGTTTGAGAGTGCCTATTTTGAGCGTTTCAAGCTGACCTTCGGCCGTGCTGCTGTGTGGTGTGCCTGATCCAACTTGTTCGCCGTCACTAGTTTCTCGGCTCGTAAACAGGCTCGTGCCATCCTTACCGCAAGCTTGCAAAATTTCGTCGCCACCGGGATGTTGTGGTATATAACTCGAGATATCGTAGACATTATTGTTAATTATCGTCCAACAATCTGATTCGCTAGAATGTTTTGCAACTTCATCTGCAGTATATGATTTTTCTGTGCTTTGATTACTTTTATCGTTTTGATTGCCATTAGTCTCTTCAGATGCTTGATTCGAATTATTATCGCTTGGGGCACTGCTTGTACCACCAAAAATGATGAATCCGCCCAACACTAAAATTAAAACCACAAAAACAGCTATAAATATTGTTTTCTTGCTCACTGCTTAACCTCGAAAATTAATACCTACTATTGTAGCGCAAAGGCCGAAAAACGTATGCTAGTAGTTATGAATTCGAAACAATTCAATTATGTTCGTTGGGGCACGCTTTTTTTTGCAATTGCACTGCCTTTTATTGCTTGGGCTCAATTTAATAGCTGGGATATTTTTAGCTTAACTATTTACCAGTACTTTTCACTTTTTGGTCTTGTAGCTTTCATGATTATGGCCACACATTTTATTCTTGCTGGTCTTCACTCATATTTTAAAGAAGTGGGACTTAATAAAAAATATAGCCTTATTAGCGGAATTATTGTTTTAATTTGTATCTTACTGCATCCAGCGCTGCTTGTCTGGCAACTTTGGCTGAGTAATTATGGCTTGCCGCCGTACAGTTATTACAGATACGTAGGGAGCCACGGTATATTGTTTGACACGCTCGGAGCAACCGCTTTGTTAGCGTTTTTGTTTTACGAAGTTTTGGTTCGATTAAAACAGCACACGATAATCGCTAAATACTGGTTTTATATACTTGCTTCGCAACTAGTTGCCCTCATTTTTATTTTTTTTCATGCAAAAAACCTTGGAATAATCGTTAATAGCGGTTGGTTTGGCGTATTATGGATTGTGCTATTTATTTTTATGTTAATTGGTGGGATTTTTACGCTTGCAGATGAATGGAAAAAACAAGAACAACACAAATCAAAAGACTCCTAAAATATTTTTGAGTTTACTGGCAATTATCGGTATTGCCGCAATCATTTTGCTTTTTATATTGTTAAAGCCACATTTAAAAACTCCCTCATTTCTGACGAGTTCGCTCAAAACTGCCCCAGGTTATTACAAAGTTGCCGAAGTTTACGATGGCGATACGATTGCGGTTGATATGGATGGTAGGATGGAAAAAGTAAGAATGATCGGGGTTGATACACCGGAAACACATAAGCCTAATAGCCCCGTAGAATGTGGTGGAGCAGAAGCAAGCGGCTTTTCTAAAAAAAGCCTCGACAATAAAACAGTAAGATTAGAGGCCGATCCTACCAACCAGAATCGTGATCGCTACGACCGTTTACTGCGCTATGTTTATCTGGAAGACGGCACTTTATATAACAAATTGCTTATTAGCGAAGGTTATGGGTTTCCGTACACTAGTTTTCCGTTCCAAAAAAAACTCGAATTTATTCAGGCAGGTAGTCAGGCAAAACTATCCAACAAAGGAGTTTGGGCAGGCAACTGCCAAATCGAAGATAATAATGGTCGCTTTAAAACTAACCCCGTTAATTAACCTGTAGTGTCCCGTTTTTAATATGATAATTGCGTGTTTTTACGGCCTTGCGATGATAATGAGCTACCTTGCGGGGATCCAAAAAACGGGCACCATGAATATGAGTTCTTAAATACCTATCGTACATGATAGTACCGCCAAAATAATTAATAAGCACCGACAGATCAAGATCTTCATGAACAATTTTCTCGTTGTGACAAGTACTGGACGCTATCTTTTCCCAGACGTTTCTGGTTATTGCCATATTAGAGCCCCACATTACCTGAAACCCAAATAAACGTTTGTTAAGCGCAAAGTTATATTTAGAAAATACCTGCCAAGCATATGCCTCGTCTTCGGATATTTCGTACACTGCGCCTGGGCCTGTCAAGCCATCGATGTTAAACTTGGAAAAATCGTTAAGCACTCTCTCGACCCAATGTGGCCCGATCACGGTGTCTGCATCAATACGCCCGAAAATATTGCCTTTTGCCTCGCGAAATCCTTTATTCCTAGCAGCTATCATACCTTGTGTCTTTTCGTTTATTACCTTGACAAAAGGGTAAAACTCGGCGATTTCAACTGTCTTATCAGTACTGTTATTATTTACTACAATGACTTCAAAAGGGGGTACGGTTTGCGCTGCAACCGCGTTTAAGCATGCTCGTAAAAC
>CAZAXJ010000037.1:0-7334 GCA_964489075.1 uncultured Candidatus Saccharibacteria bacterium | reverse complement strand
AAAAGGCATTAGATTTATTTAAGAAAAATCAAATCAATGTTTTAGTAGCTACTGATGTTGCAGCGCGCGGAATTGATGTAGCCGATGTTAGCCATGTTATTAACTACACCGTGCCTCAAACCTATGACGACTACATTCATCGTATTGGCCGAGCTGGTCGAGCAGGAAGAACCGGCTATGCACTTACTTTCATCCCTCAAAATAAATAATTTTAACAGAGACAATTTATTAAAAAACAGGTATACTGTTACCTGTTTTACGCACCCGTAGCTCAGCGGATTAGAGCATCTGTCTTCGGAACAGAGGGTCGGCGGTTCGAATCCGTCCGGGTGTACCAATAAAAACCCGTCTATAGACGGGTTTTTATTACCTAATCTTAATGTTATTTATTCTGAAGTAAAAAACCCTTATCTAATGGTCTTTTTTTGTAACATTAAGTAAACTTTAGGTAATGGAAAGCTGGCAGGATTTGGTTTTAACAATTGGTTCAGTTTTGCTCATTATTGCACTTATTCCATCTGTTAAAGGCAAAAACAAACCTGCTCCGAGCACATGTATCCTCACGGGTGGTGTACTCTTTAGCTTCGCTGTGGTCTACGCATCACTCGAACTATGGTTATCTTCAGCAACAACCCTTATTGCCTGCATCCTTTGGTTTACGTTGGCGTTCCAACAACTTACCCAGAATAAAAAATATTGACAAAATAGTAGTACTTATTGTATAATATATAAATCACGTACCTTTAGTGCAGTGCACTGGTGGGCGGAGATAAGGAACAATTTTGTTATGAAGATATCATCTCTTATTAAGCATAGTGTTACCTGTTTATTACTGGTAGCAGTGTCTTTTATGGCTTTACAGCCGCTTGCTTTAGCAACGCCTAAGGCTAGTGATAACAAATATTCTCAATCCAAATACAGTTCTGACACCTTAGAGGTTAAATTTGACGAATCCGCAGAAATTGTTATTAACAAGGATGAGTTTGCAAGCCAAACAAAAAAAGATAT
The DNA here is from genome assembly GCA_964489075.1 of uncultured Candidatus Saccharibacteria bacterium. GTDB lineage: Bacteria > Patescibacteriota > Saccharimonadia > Saccharimonadales > CAIOMD01 > JBBRSL01. The sequence goes on along the minus strand of CAZAXJ010000037.1, from coordinate 6,326 downwards.
TTCTACCCTTAATAAATATTTGAAAGATCTTGGTACAAACGAAAAAAAGCCTCTTATTGACGACGATGTTGTAGCTTTACGTAACAAGCAAAAAAACCTGCGTAGTCAAGGCAAGCAAATTACCGATATGTCTAATTATTACAAAATAAAGTTAAAAAACGGCCAAGATGCTAAGAGCGTAGCTGAAAAACTGAAGCAACTGCCTGGAGTGGTCGAAGCATACCCTGCTCCAATTGCTGTCAAAGAACCAACGGCCGATATGTCGTTTCTGCAATGGTATTTTGAAGATGCGCCAAATAATATGAGTATAACTGCGGCTTCCGGTATGCCGGGAGTACTTGGTAAAAACGTAAAAGTTGCCGATCTAGAATATGGTTGGAACACAGCTCACGAGGACCTAGCTATTACACGTAAACCTAGTGCGCTCTGGGCCGTAGGCACTCCAATAGATCCGTCTTCTGATACAAATCACGGTACTGCTGTAGCCGGTATAATTGGCGCAACCCGCAACGGTATCGGTATAAACGGGATAGTGTCTAATACCGAATTCCACATGGTTAACACTTACAGTAAAGAATACAATCTTAATATTTCAAGAGCAATAAATAAAGCAGCTGCTAATATGTCGGCTGGCGATGTAATCTTAATCGAACAACAAGCATATGGCCCCGATGGCTCCTACGTGCCGGTTGAATGGGTGCCGTCTACTTATGATGCTATTAAAAATGCAACTGCAGCCGGAATTATTGTGATTGAGCCTGCTGGAAACGGAAGCGCAGACCTAGACGATCCGATGTACGGAACAAACTTTCCGTTAGGCAAGCCTGATTCTGGTGCAATTATGGTAGGTGCCGGTTCAGAATGTAGCAGTTCTCCACCCCACTATCAGCTTGTCTTTTCAACTTATGGATCGCGCGTAGACGTACAAGGCCCTGGCGAATGCGTTATGACTACAGGCTATGGCTATTACGCCGGAGACCCTGATGGTAACAATTCATATATTGCAGGCTTTAACGGAACTTCATCTGCTTCTGCAGTTGTTGCAGCTACGGTTGCCGCACTATCTAGCAGTTACGAATCTATATATGGCAAACCTATTAGCCCAGCTTTAGTTAAGAGTACTTTAATAAACACTGGTACACCGCAAGATTTCATCTACAACCTTGGAAAAATAGGCCCGTTACCTAACTTATATGCAGCTATAAAATCGCTTGATACAAGCGCCCCAACTGCGCCTAACGGTGTAAAAGTATCACTTAACGCCAAGAACAGGCCAGTTGTTACTTGGAATGGTTCCACAGATAATGCAAGTGTTAAGCAATATAAAATTTATCGTAACGGATCACTATACACCACAGTAGGTGTAACAAATAAATTTGTAGACACGACTGTCAAAAATGGCACAAGCTATACATATAGAATCCAAGCAGTAGATGCCGTTGGTAACGTTTCTGCAAAAAGCACCGGTGTTGCAATTACAACCCGCTAAAACTAGGCGAGTTCTGGATTCGGTTTGTCACTATTCTCTATTTGCTCGATATTTTTCTTAGCAATCTTGATAGTTTCTTCAAGTACATTTAGCATACTTTTAGCATGCTCATGGCTCATGCCTATTCGTGAAACAGCCATTGGCTGATTATTGGCCCCAAGCCCTTGTAAAAAGTTTATTACAACGCCATATTTGTTAGCGCTTACATGAACCATATCTGTGTAAACAATTCGGGCATCGCCGTGGCTAACAAACGCGTTTTGCGATTGTTGCCCACCTTCATTAGTAATACTTGCTAGCCCTGTTTGTTCTTGCGTGTAACCAGCTAGTTCCCACATTTTTAAAGCTTCATCTTCTTTTAGCGCGAAATGGCTAATTATTAAAAGTACTAAATCTTCTGATGGCTGCGTTGTACCTTCTTCAATGTTTGAAAGAAGTGAAGTATCAACTTCTACTGCTCCCGATAAGTCTGCTAGAGATTCTTTCGCTTTTTCCCGAAAATTTTTTAGCTTTGTGCCAAAAGGTTTGTATGGGGTTTTTCTCATTTATTTGTTTCTCCTGTTGACTACGATAATTACATGGTACGTGTTTTTAAGGTCCACTACAAGCAAAACAGGTATACTAAATGGCAGTTATGGAAGTTTTGGAAAACCGACAACTTAAAGACTATTCTTCGATGCGTATTGGTGGGCCTGCAAAGTATGTAATACAAGTAAACACCGAAGATGAAATTACTGAGGCAGTTGAGTTTGCTCATAAAAATAACTTACCAATAATTACACTTGGCGACGGCACTAACGTTGTTTTTTCTGATGAAGGATTTTCGGGCGTGATTATTGTAAATCGACTAAAGGGTTTTACAATCGAAGAAAATGGGCTAGTCGAAATCGCTGGCGGCGAAAATTGGGATGATCTAGTTGAAAAAACTGTTACTAAAGACCTTATTGGGGTTGAATCACTATCGTTAATACCAGGAACTGCCGGTGCTGCCCCAGTAAATAATATTGGTGCCTATGGGCAAGAAATAGCAGAAACGCTAGTAAGTGTTCGAGCTTACGACACACAACAGAATAAATTTGTTGAAATAAGTAACGCTGATTGTGGCTTTAAATACCGAGTAAGTCGATTCAAAGAAGAAGACCATGGTAGATTCGTTATTACAAAAATTACCCTGCAGCTAGAGAAATTTACCAAAAACTACAAAACACCTCATTATCCTGCCCTTATAAATGAACTCGTGAGCAAAAACATTGCCAACCCCACTCACAAAGACGTTCGTAAAGCAGTTATAGCTGTACGCTCAGCAAAGTTACCTGATCCGAAAAGAATTGCAAACTGCGGATCTTTCTTTAAAAATCCGCTCGTCAGTAAAGAAACAGCAGGCAAGTTGTTGGCAAAATATCCAGACATGCCCCAATATACAAGCGACAATTCAGTTAAGATAGCTGCGGGTTGGTTAGTTGAAAACGCACGCCTTAAAAATTATCGGCAGAATGGGATTTGGGTTTACGACAAGCAAGCATTAGTTTTGGTTAACGAATCAGCCGAAAATTTTGCCGATTTGAAAGCTATGGTTAATTTTATTAAACAAACCGTATTTGAAAAATACGGTATCGAGCTGCAGCCCGAACCGGAACTTTTATAATCATGGCACCGCACGCCCACAATAAAAAAACTCTCATAGATAGGGCAAAAGAAGCTATAAATGATCTTACTCCTCAAGACATCAAACTTATTGAAAAGGCGTATGATTTCGGTAAAAAAGCACATCTAGGGCAAAAAAGAATGACAGGCGAAAATTATTTTGAAGGGCATTGTGTGCATGTTGCAGACCATGTTATTGAGCTGGGAATGGACGCAACCTTGGTTGCCGCAGCTTTATTACATGACGTAATTGAAGATACCGAACGCACAGCCGTGGAAATAAAAGCAGAATTTGGCGAGGAAATTACCAGCTTGGTTGAAGGAGTAAGCAAACTCGGTAAAATTAAATATCGAGGTAACGAAAGGCACGTAGAAAGCCTACGAAAATTTTTCGTTTCGGTAGCACAAGACGTTCGAGTGGTTATTTTGAAGTTGGCAGATCGTTGGCATAATTTAGAAACTCTCGAACATCTAAGCCCAGAAAAACAGAAAAGAATTGCCGAAGAAAGTATTCTTATCCATGCTCCGCTGGCATCAAGACTCGGTATGGGTAAACTGGTCGTAATTATAAATGATTTGTCATTCCCTTTTGCGTACCCAGATGCTTACAAGCGAACAAAAGAACTTAGGGACACCCGTTTGAAAAACGCAGACGCAACTATTACTAAGCTTTACAGAAACTTACAAGTAGAACTAACAAAATCTTTGGGGTACAGCCCAAGAATAGATAAACGTGTAAAAGGAATGTTCAGTCTGTTTAAAAAACTGGAAAGAAAAAAATGGAATATAGACGAAGTTTATGATCTTGTTGCACTTCGAGCAATTGTACGAACGATTCCGGATTGCTACCAAGGTCTTGGTGCCATACATGCCCATTGGAGGCCTGTTCCTGGACGGATTAAAGATTATGTTGCAGTGCCAAAACCAAACGGCTACCAAAGTTTGCATACAGCAGTTTTTAGTGGCGATGGACCTATTGTTGAGATACAACTTAGAACAGAGGATATGCACGACTTTAACGAATATGGTATTGCAAGTCATCATTCTTACAAAGGCTCAAGTAGTGGAAGCCGCGAAAGTTTTGCATGGATTGAGCAGCTCAGACTGTTTCAGGCAGCTGATTTACAACCGAGCGACTATTTAAAACGTCTCAAAACAGATTTCTTTCAAGACCGTATTTTTGTATTTACTCCTAAAGGCGATGTAATTGATTTACCGCGTGGAGCAACGATTCTGGATTTTGCCTATGCAGTGCACACCCAGATTGGCGAGCATGCTGGAGGTGGCAAGATAAACGGAAAATTTATGGCTCTAAAAACTCCTTTAGCAAGTGAAGATATCGTTGAGATCGTTACTAATCCAAAAGCTCATCCAACCGATAAATGGCTTGAACAATGTGTTACGTCCAACGCGATTGGGAAGATTCGCAGGTACGTAAAAAAAATAAATTCCGTATACGAAAACTAGTTTTATCCCAGTAGCAGAAACTCTTTAGCAAGAGTAGACACTTATTTTTCTATTTAGGTAAGCCGATCAGAGCTATTCCTTACACTTAGGGTATTTGTAATTTATTATCATGGTTGATATATTGTTCGTACAAATGAGTGCCAACAATACTAAAATTGGACATTTAATCTCTCAGATAAGGCAAGAAAGAGGATTAACTCAAGCTGAGTTTGCAAAACGACTCAGTACAAGTCAATCGGCAATTAACCGTATCGAGCAAGGTAAACAGAACTTGAGCCTTGAGACTATTTCCCGAATCAGCACTGCACTTGGACGCGATATTGTTAATTTGAACTCTGGCAGTTTAGGTTTTGAAATTGAAGGTGGCCATAAACTTTCTGGCGAAGTAACAATGAAATCCTCGAAAAATGCCGCTGTCGCTTTACTCGCAGCCTCGTTATTAAACCAAGGCACTACTTATTTAGAGCAAGTACCCCGAATAGAAGAAGTTTTTCGTTTATTGGAAGTCTTAGAAAGTATTGGTGTAAATATTAGATGGATTAATGGAACCGATCTAGAAATTAAACCACCTAGCCGACTAAAGCTCGAAAACATAAATGTTAACTCTGCAAAAAAAACACGCAGTATTATTATGTTTATCGGTTCGCTTATGCATCGTAATAAACAATTTAATCTTCCATATGCGGGCGGTTGCCATCTGGGTAAAAGAACCATTGCCGCACACCAATTTGCACTTGAACAGTTTGGTGTTGAAATTCAAACAAAAACCGGCGCTTACCATATTAATGTTAAAAAACGCACGCCAAGCGAAATTGTGATGTACGAAGCTGGCGACACTGCAACCGAAAATATTTTATTTGCAGCAGCCATGACCAAAGGTGTTACTACGATTCGCTTTGCATCTTCGAATTACATGGTTCAGGATATCTGCCTATTCTTACAAAAGCTCGGAGTAAAAATTGAAGGAATTGGCACTAGTACTCTAGTTGTGCACGGAGTAAGCGAAATTAAAAAACGGGTTCGCTACACACCGGCTGAAGACCCGCTAGAGGCAATGCTTTTTATAACCATAGCAACTGTTACGAATTCGAGCATAACTTTGCGTCGTTGCCCTATTGATTTTATTGAACTCGAAATGTTGAAGCTCGAGAAAATGGGCCTTAGATTTACTCGTAGTGATGTATATCTGGCAAAGAACGGCCATACAAGATTAGTAGATATAACGACTCATGAATACAATAATTTAGTCGCACTAGATGATAAAATTCACCCTCTACCCTACCCAGGAATCAATATTGATAACTTGCCGTTTTTTGTACCGATTGCAGCACTTGCAAAAGGCGAAACCCTGATTCATGACTGGGTCTTTGAAGACAGAGCGCTTTATTATACAGAAATAAATAAATTAAATGCTCAGGTCCGTTTACTTGATCCACATCGAGTTACGATAGTAGGACCTAGTAAATTGAAAGCTGCAGAAGTAATCTGCCCTCCTGCTTTACGCCCAGCAACAATTATCATGATTACAATGCTCGGGGCACCAGGTAGATCAGTTCTTAGAAATATTTACTCAATAAATCGCGGTTACGAAGAAATTGCACAGCGCCTACAAAAACTCGGGGCACACATTAAAGCCCTCCATGACCTTTAGGTATATGTTATAATTACCCCTGTTGTAAAATCTTGCGGGTGTAGTTCATCGGCTAGAATGCGAGTTTTCCAAACT